>JANXLO010000316.1 GCA_025355115.1 Chthonomonadaceae bacterium | reverse complement strand
CGCGCGACGCCGCCAAATGGTTCCGGGAGTGCCTCAACTTCCTTGCGGAGTACGACATCGCGCAGGGCTACAACTTTAAGTTCGCCATGGAGCCGAAGCCCAACGAACCGCGCGGCGACATCTACTGCCCGACCGTCGGCGCGATGCTCGGATTCATCTCCACGCTGGCCCGCCCGGAGAAGTTCGGGCTGAACCCTGAGTACGCGCACGACACGATGGCGGGTCTCAACTTTGTCCATGCCGTCGCGCAGGCGATAGACGCGGGCAAGCTGTTCCACATCGACCTCAACGGCCAGAAGCCGGGCCGCTACGATCAGGACTTCCGCTTCGGAGCCGAGGATCTCAAAGCCAACTTCTTCCTCGTCAAGCTGCTGGAGGACAGCGGCTATGCCGGAATGCGCCACTTTGACGCGCACGCTTACCGCACCGAGGACGAAGCGGGCGTCTGGGACTTCGCGAAGGGCTGCATGCGAACCTATCTCATCTTAAAGGAAAAAGGCGAGCAGTGGAACGCCGACTCTGAGATTCAAGGAATTCTGCGGGCGAACACCGCCGACCCCAGTAACTTCGCCTCCTTGCTGACCTCCTACACCCCCCAGAACGCCGCGAAGATTGATGGGATGGCGGTAGACCGCACAGCGTACGGCAAGAAAGGCTACTCCTACGAAAAGCTGGATCAGTTGACCATAGAGCTGATCCTTGGCGTTCGCTGAAATCGGCCACACTGACTTGCTTCGTATCGCGGCATGATTGGAAGGTGAAACTAAGGCGCGTCGTCTGCGTAAAGTAGATGTCAAATCATCTAGAACCGGCTGGCGTGCAAGTGCTCTGCCTATGCCGCGCTTTGCGCCGAAACCGTGGAGGTATGGAATGCAGACAAGATTTCGATCAGCCGGGATTGGCTCCCTGCTAGTGCTGGCGATAGGAATAGTTGCCGCGCAGCAGGCACCGCCCGCAGTTGCCCCGTTGATAGAGCAGAAGTTCGAGACGGATGCGGGCATGTGGACTGCGCTCGGCACGAGCGGCAAGGTGAGCATCACGCACGATGCCGCCCATGTCAAGGAAGGCAAGAGTGCCCTGCAGTTCGACTATGCCGTCAACAAGGGCGAGCTCAACGCCCTGGTTCTGCCCACTCCCAACGGCGGACTGACCAAAATGCAGTCGATGCACTTCTGGATTCGGTCCGACTATCCGACCACCTTCGCCGTCTCGATGCAGGAGAAGGACGGCGGTAGATATGCGTCGACCTTCAGCGTGCCCGGCAATGCCTGGCAGGAGGTCCGACTCGATTCTTCCGATTTCATCCTCGGCGAGGAAAAGGACGATCCGAAGGACCCCGACGGCAAGCTCGATCTCGATAAGGTGGAGGGCTTCGGCCTCGCTGACTATGGACAGCTGTTCGCGCAGAGCGATGACGTCAACCTCCAGACCCTGCTGCGTGTTCAGAAAGGCGCCCATGCCTTCTGGCTGGACGATTTTAGCGTCAGCAGCGAAGGGATCACGCCCGCGCCGGCCGCTGATGCCAAAGAGCGCCTGCTCGACAACTCCTCGCGCCCGCAAATTTCGTGGATACCCCTTGGAGAGACCAAGCTGACCGTCGCAACGGGCAAGCCCCTGGTCGGCCCTGGGCTGAAGGCCGACTATCATCAGGCGCCGGGCAAGGCGACCGGCTTCGTGAAGCGCTTCGCTCGAGGCACCCTGAAAGGAATGGATCACCTCAGCTTCTCAGCGGCTGCGACCAAGCCGACAAAGCTGGTTGTTCAGTTCGAACAGATCGGCGGTGGCAAGTATCGTAACATCGTCGATGTGCCCGGCAACTCTGAGCTGAAGGACATGGTTCTGCCCTTCGCTGGCTTCGAGATAGCCGACGATTCAGGCGACCGCAACGGCAATTTCACGCCAACAGACGTCACGCAGATCATCATCATAGACGCCTCCGGCCTCGTGGACGGCGCCGATACCGATAACACGTTCTGGCTCAGCAAGCTCCGAGTCGGCCCTAAATAAGGGCTGCTGGGATCGGGGACCATCAATCTTCACGGAGGAGGACTTCAGTCCCCGATCATGGCCGGAGGGCCGCAGCGCAGAAGTTCACTTCGGCGTCCTTTCAGCATTCTTGAGGAAGGCTTCAGACCTGAACTCCCTTTGCCTCAACACTCTGACTCTGCCAGGGAGCGTATAGGATGACACGATGAACCGGGGAAGAGTTTTGCTCGGCGCTGCAGCAATGATGGCCGCGAATTGGGCGGGCGCGCAGACCGTCGGTCCCGCCTTGCCTTCCATGGCGAAGGTCGCAGCGGTGATATCGCGATGCGTATCGTGCCATGGCGACAAGACTCCGTCCGGTGGATTGAGGCTGACTGGCCGAGCTGCGGCTTTGAAGGGGGGAGTGTCTGGAGCGGCCTTCGTCGCGGGCATGCCGGATCAGAGTCTATTGATTCGGCGCGTTACGGCGGGACAGATGCCGCCGGGCGGTCCGCTGAAGAGCTCCGAAATAGAGACATTGCGGCAGTGGATCGCTTCGGGCGCTGAATGGAGCGCGAGCTTTGCTCCTAAGCCGAACCGGGCGGGCCTGGACTGGTGGTCGCTACAGAAGCCGGTGCGCGTCCCTCCGCCGAAGCCGAAGCATGGTCTGTTGGTTCGAAACCCTATCGACGCGTTCGTGCTTGCCGAGCTCGAGCAGCACCATCTCTCCCTATCACCCCCTGCCGACCGAGCCACACTGCTCCGGCGGGTCTCCTATGATCTGACGGGGATGCCTCCCACCCCCAATGAGCTCGATGTTTTCCTCCGTGACAAGTCTCCGAGCGCCTACGAAAAGACAGTGGATCGCCTGCTGGCCTCCCCGCGTTATGGAGAGCATTGGGGAAGGCACTGGCTGGACGTCGTGCGGTTTGCCGAGAGCGAAGGCTTTGAACGCGACTCCATCCGTGACCATGCCTGGCGATATCGCGACTACGTAATCTGCAGTCTCAACGCCGACAAGCCTTACGCGCAGTTCGTCCGCGAGCAGATCGCGGGAGACGCGTTTGTGCCTGCCAGTCAGGACGGCATTGCGGCGACCGGGTTTCTCGTCGCAGGGCCGTGGGATCAGGTCGGCAATCTGGTCGCCTCCGGCTCCATTCTGCGCAAGCAGGTGCGCGAGGAGGAGCTGGAGGAGATGACGGGGACGGTGGGACAGACGTTCTTAGGTATGACCGTCAACTGCGCCCGGTGCCACGATCACAAGTTCGACCCTATCCCGCAGCGCGACTACTACCGCCTCAAAGCCGCTCTAGAGGGAGTTAAAGCTGGCGATCGCCCACTGCTCAATGCGACAGATAACCTCGCGCACGAGAAGTTGATCTCGCAGCTTCGCAGCGACATCAACGGCCGTGAAGTGGAGATCGAGAAAATTCAGCAAACAGGCGCCGAGCGAGCTGGAGCGGAGCCGCAAAGCGGAGCGCCCTCCACAGTGCCGCTGCCCATCGCGAAATGGACGTTCGAGACCGACGCGAACGACAGCATCGGCGGGTTGCACGGCAAGCTGTTTGGCGCGGCGACCATCGCACATGGGCGGCTTCAGCTCGATGGCAGGGGTGCCTACCTTCAGACCGACCCGTTGCCTCGGGCACTGCACGAGAAGACCCTGGAGGCCTGGGTCTGTCTGCCGGACAGAGCTCAGCGCGGGGGAGCGGTGATTTCGATAGAGACTCCGCAGGGAGCGATGTTCGACGCCATTGTCTTCGGGGAGCGCGAAACGGGAAAGTGGATTGCGGGCAGTGAGTTCTTCCACCGTAGCCGCGACCTTGAGGAGCCGGTAGAGAAGAGCCCGCCCCAGTCACTCGTGCATATTGCTGCGGTCTACGCCAGGGACAACACCATCCGCTTCTATCGCAACGGTGTGCCCTATGGCAAAGCCTATCTCCCCACCGGAGACACCCCGGAGTTGGCGACCTTCCCGGCAGGAGGCGCGCATCTGCTCTTCGGGCTGAGGCACACCGGCTCAGGAAACGGCCTTCTGACCGGGGAGATCGAGGAGGCGCGGCTCTACGATCGCGCCCTCGGCGCAGAGGAAGTCTCCGCATCCTATCGCGCCGGGTTCTCGCATATTTCCCCCGAAAAGCTACTCGCCGCGCTCACGGCAGAGGAGCGTGGGCGGCTGGAGATGTTGCGGAAAGAGCGCGATGCCCTGCACGATAGGCTGGCGCACGAAGAGCCCGCTCCCCTATCCTACGCGGTCAACTCTTTTCAGCCCGGTCCCTCGTTCCTGCTGGTTCGCGGGGATGTGCAGCAGCAGGGCGAGACAGTGACGGCGGGCGGCCTGACCTGTATCCGTTCCGAGCCGTCCGACTTCGCGCTCCCCGCCAATGCTCCCGAGGCGCAGCGACGACTGAGGCTAGCCGATTGGATCGCGAGTCCCGAAAACCCGCTCACCGCGAGAGTCATGGTCAACCGCATCTGGCATTATCATTTCGGAAGAGGGCTCGTCGCTACCCCAAACGACTTCGGCTTCAACGGTGAGCGTCCCACGCATCCAGCTCTTCTGGACTGGCTAGCAACGGAGTTCCAGCGTCAGAGCGGGCGCTGGAAGCCGCTGCATCGCCTGATTCTGCTCTCCAACACTTACTGTCAGTCGTCCCGATTCGACGCGCAGGCCGCCGCAATTGATGCCGATGACCGCCTGCTCTGGCGTTTCGCACCGCGCCGTCTGGAGGCCGAGGCTGTCCGGGATGCCATGCTGAGCGTTAGCGGGCAGCTTAATCCGCTCATGGGCGGCCCGAGCTTTCGCCCGTTCACTGTTGTCCACAACAACTCGTTTTTCTATACGCCGACGGATAGCCCGGACCCGGAATTCAACCGCCGCACGGTCTATCGGATAAACGTCAATTCGGCGAAAAGCCCGCTGCTGGAGGCGCTGGACTGCCCGGATCCCTCCACTCGCACTCCGCGCCGAACGGTGACCACTACGCCGCTGCAGGCTCTTGAGCTGATGAACAGCAGCTTCGTTCTGCGGCAGGCGCGCTGCTTCGCCGAGCGCGTTCGAGCCGAAGCCGGTGCATCTCCTGCCGCGCAGTGCGTCCGGGCCTATCGCCTCGCCTTCGGACGCCTGCCGACAGCGGCGGAGACGGAGCGCGCCTCCGCGTTCGTCCGGCAGAGCGGCCTGCCAGATCTCTGCTGGGCACTGCTCAACTCAAGCGAATTTCTGTATGTGCGCTGAAGGAACCCGAACATGAACGACGAGCTGACACGGCGTCATTTTCTGCGGCAGACAGGGAGCGGTCTGGGGGCGGTCGCGCTGGCATGGCTACTTAATGAGGAGTCCGCGGCTGGCACACCGCCCGTTGCGGGGCGACCGGTGCCTTCGGAGTACGCCCCGAAGCCTCCGCACTTCGCGCCGAAGGTCAAGCGCGTCATTCAGATATTCTGCATGGGTGGCGTAAGCCACCTCGACACCTTCGATTACAAGCCGGAACTGATTCGCGGGGACGGCAAGGAGTTGGCTGGCAAAGGGAACATCGAGACCTTTTTTGGGCAGCCGGGCCGTCTGATGAAGTCGCCGTTCGCCTTCAAGCAGCGCGGAAAAAGCGGCCTTTGGGTCAGCGATCTGCTGCCGCACCTCGCGGAGCAGGCGGACGAGATGACATTCCTCTACGGCATGACTTCGAAGAGCTCGAACCACACCCCCGCCGCCTTCTTCATGAACACCGGCTTCACGCAGAACGGATATCCCTGTCTTGGCTCCTGGCTCTCCTATGGCCTTGGCACGGAAAACCAGGATCTGCCCGCTTTCGTCGTGCTGCCCGATCCGCGAGGAGTCCCGGCGGGCGGCGCTATCAACTGGCAGTCCGGCTTCCTGCCCGCCTCGCATCAGGGCACGGCCTTCCGTCCAAGTGGTGATCCGATTCCCGACCTGTTCCCTCCGCAAGAAGTTCAGTCGGCGAAGCGACAGGCCGGGATGAAGTTCCTTGACCGATCGAACCGCGATTTCATGAACGCCAATCCCGGTGACTCTGCACTGGCCGCCCGTATTCGCGCCTATGAGCTTGCCGCGAGGATGCAGTCGAGCATCCCCAGCGTCGTGGATTTCAGCAAGGAGAGTGAGGCGACCCGCCACCTCTATGGAATGGACAACCCTGAGACCGCCGGATTCGGCAAGAACTGCCTGCTGGCGCGGCGACTAGTCGAGCGCGGAGTGCGGTTCGTGCAGCTCTATCACGGCGGCGCGTTCGGCGCGCCCCGCATCAACTGGGACGCGCATGAAGACATCGTCGAGAATCACACGCACCAGGCCGCTAGCATGGATCAGCCGGTCGCGGGACTGCTGCGCGATCTGAAGCAGCGCGGTCTGCTCGACGATACGCTTCTGCTCTGGACTACGGAGTTCGGGCGCACGCCCATGACGCAGGGCCTGGGAGCCAAAGGCCGGGATCACCACCCGCATGCCTTTACCTGCTGGATGGCGGGCGCGGGCCTGAAGCCAGGCTTTGGCCACGGCTCCTCCGACGAGGTCGGCTACTACGCCACCGAAGGGCGCTCCGAAGTCTTCGACCTCCATGCAACGGTTCTGCACCTGCTTGGCCTCGACCACAAGCGCTTGACCTTCTACCATAACGGCATCCAGCGTCGCCTGACCGACGTTCACGGAGAAGTGATCCAGCCAATACTGGCTTGAAGGCAGATCCAGGCAGAGATTCCCCTCTCGTTTCGACGCCAGAGGCCAGGGCTACTCCTTGGTGACGTCAATCGGAATCCAGCCGCTGGCGGGATTCGACTTGCCGTCTCCGAAAACTCCCCAGCTCATCAGGCGGACGCGATAGCGGCCGGGTTTGAGAAAAATGGCCTCCTCCATTGTGTCCTCATCTACGTACTGTCGGTTCAGCGTTTGTGTGCGTGGTTGGCCGATTATCTTCAGCAGAGCTTTCGAAACCTCCTGCGTTGAACCACCGGCCAGGGATCCCGCGAGGTACCCGGCGACAAGCTGCGCCTGATTGACCCGATCCCGCTCCATATACACTGGTTTTCCGTCGAGCGTCTGAACCTGGATCTTATAATTGACCTTCCAGTAGTTGCCGATCGTCAGGCGGATGTCCTTCCCCGACAGGTTGTGCACAAATGCCTGAAACTCGATAATGTCGCCTGCCTTGAAGGCTGAGGCAGCTTGTTTTATTCGAGCTCCCAGTTGGAAGTCTCCAGCCTTCTCTCCCCATACTATATTTTCTGCGCCAGCTTCGGTGTCTGGCCCTCCGATCTCAAGTTCAATCCTGGCGTAGAGCATTTTGCCGGGAGTACCAATGGGTGGGCGCAGAACGGATCTCCGACTTGCCTTCCCGGCGCGGTTCAGTATCGTCAGGTTGATCTGCCTGTCGCCGACATAGACGGGTACACGGGCCTCTACCTCGGCGGTCTCGTCAGGCGTAAGCGGACGGATCCCGACCGGCTGGACGATCCAGTTCATGCCCTTTTTGATCTGCTCCATTCGCGGGTACTGCGTCTTCTCGGCATCGCCAATGTAGAGCGAAAGCTCCTCGGGCAGAACTACCGCCTCGCCGGGGGCGAGCTTCACCGCATATCCCAGGAATGCCACCACTAGCTCCGTCACTCCGACGGCATGATAGTTCTGGGGCACCCCGCTCCCGCTCAACGCATTCCGAATGTCGTGGCTGGGTATGAGACTGGGCTCGAACCCACTGAAGTCCTCACAGTGCGCTTCGAAGGCTTGAGCTCGACGACCTGCATTGCGCACCAGAACACTGTAGGTCACCTTCGAATTGAATGGAACCTGCTTGCTTGCAGCGGCTCTGGGGGACTTTAACAGGAAGCCTGGCTGCAGTCCGTCCACGACATCGCCCCAGACGATGCGATCAGCCTGCATCGATGCGCTGGAGGGCGGAGTCGCGTTAGTCGAAGTGTTGCTCTGGGGGAATGGCGCGCCTGGCAGGGCCATGGCCAGTGCCCTAGGAGGCATCGGCGTCACGTCGCTCTTCAAGGAGGGAGGCTG
>JANXLO010000302.1 GCA_025355115.1 Chthonomonadaceae bacterium | reverse complement strand
GTGGACGTCGGAAATACGAATATAGTTCTGGGAGTTTATCAGGGGGCTGGCGAGCAGGCGCGACTGATCGGCGACTGGCGCATACGCACGGATCGTGAGCGAACGGTCGATGAACACGGCCTTCTGCTGAAGCATCTTCTGGAGCATAACGGCATCAAATTGCAGGACGTGCATCATCTCGCAATCTCCAGCGTCGTGCCTACGATGAGCGAGACCCTCGCGGAGCTTTCCCGCCGCTACTTCAGCGCGGAGGCTTTCATTGTCGGCAAAGAGACGGACACTGGGATCGGAATTCACTATCAGCCCGCATCCGATGTAGGGGCGGATCGCATCTGCAATGCGGTGGGAGCCTTCGCAAAGTATGGCGGCCCGGCAGTCGTTGTGGATTTCGGCACCGCCACCACCTTCGATGCCATCGCCGCAAACGGAGACTATTTAGGCGGAGCCATCATGCCCGGCATTGGCATTTCCATGGATGCACTGTTCCGGAATGCCGCTCGTCTATACAGGGTCGAGCTCATCGCCCCGCCTAATGCCATCGGAACCACCACGATTCACGCAATGCAGAGCGGGCTGGTCTTTGGCTTTGCAGGCCAGACAGATGCGATGGTGGATCGTTTTCGCAGAGAGCTCGGGGAGCGCGCACGTGTAATCGCCACCGGGGGGCTCGCGGAATTGATTCATCGGGAGAGCCGAACAATCGAGCTAGTGGACCAGCACGTCACCCTTGAAGGTCTTCGGCTGCTCTTCGAAAGGCAAAGCTGCATCTCGAAACCATGAATTCTTCTGCATCCTAAGTCTCACATGCAGTCAAAAAAACGCACGAGCGAGTTCAAATGAACTCGCTCGTGCGTTTTAGTGTACTACAGTCGGACTACTCGCCGCTGCCGGCAGGAGCACCTGCAGCTTTGCTTGCCCTGTCGCCGGTATCCGTAGCGTCGACCGCCTTGCCCCCAGCCGGGGGCATTGAGCTTGCCTTCAAGCCGGGATTGCTCGGATCCACTTTCCCACCGCCCAGAACGCCCTCATCATGAGGCTGGGAATTGCTGTAGGAACGGACACTGAAGGCGATGGCCAGCACGATGGCAAGCACAGCACAGACAGTCATCGCGATCTTCTTAGGCGTCATTATATGCCTCCTCTTTTTCGGCTTTTTCGGCTATTTGTACTGCGAATCGTAGTGTACCAGGTTGGGGCCAGCGCCCGTCCAGAAGCCGTTTGAATCGACCGGCATCAGCTTCTCGCGGCTGAGAGCTTTCACATGTCCGTCCGCGAAACCGAAGGTGCTTTTGCCGTTGTGCGCACCCATTGCGATTTTGCCATCGTTGGCACCGCACCAACCGAAGGTGTTGTAGCCTGGGGCAGTTGCGAAGTAGGTGGATGCTTTGGGATTGGTTGTTGCCAGTCCAGAGTTGTAGTAGCGATAGTAGGCGATATAGCGCCCGTAGCTGGCGGTCATGTACAGCTCGTAGAGGACAACCGTATCAGCGGGAGAGCCGACTGCCGCGATGGGCAGGGAAGCGCTGGCGATATAGTATGGGCAGACGCCGAAGCAGTTCTGAAGATCGGTGTCACGGTAGTGCGTCCATGAGTAGCTGATCGGGTAGCCAACTCCGGTGTTAAGCCGGTCGTTGCCGCAGTCGTCACGCTGCACGAAGTCAGTCGGGCACTTGAACAGGCCTGTGTTTTTGATGTACGGCTTGAGCATGTCTTCGGAGCCGAAGCCCTGATCTGGATCTCCGGGATTGTTGTTGTTGCCGACGATGGCTCCGGATTTGATTCGGTGCCATGTCTCATCGTAGTCCTGCTGATACATGAGCGCCGCGGTCAGGAGTTGCCTCTGGTTGGAGATGCAGGTTGCCTGCCGGGCTTTTTCGCGAGCCTGTGCGAAGACGGGAAAGAGAATTGCTGCGAGAATCGCGATGATCGCGATTACGACGAGGAGTTCGATAAGTGTGAATCCTCTGCGATGCTGAAAACGTGCGGTCATAATGCCTCCTGCGTTCCAGTGATTGGGAGATGGGTTGAAAAAGACTCTCTTCCTCGATCAGTCCTCAGAGTATAAAGCATGATATGGCGTCATCGCCCAGGGGCCTTCTGTTTATTAGACGATGCTAAGCACAGAAAGTATCATATGTCTGTCCGTGAAATTGGAGGGGAAGCACTTTCTACAATTGTGTAGACGCGCTCAATGGTCGTGCGGGTTCGTAATATAACGTACGCCGTTCTAAAGATAGAAATGAAGGTTAGCGAGATCGATTTAATTTTGTCTCTGACCAAAATAACGTGCCAATGCGTCCTTTCCTGTCTAGTATGACAGATAGTTGGACAATAAACTACCTTCTGCACATTTATCATGACAATTTTCTGGCTGAGCAGTGCTTAGCCTTCCAGAAGAAGACTTTCTGGATCCTCAACGAGTTCCTTCACACGGACCAAGAAACGTACTGCGGCACTGCCATCCACGATTCTATGATCGTACGAGAGGGCGAGATACATCATCGGCCGGATGACGATCTGTCCATCCACAACTACCGGGCGCGGCTGAATCGTGTGCATTCCCAGAATGCCCACCTGGGGGAAGTTTAGGATCGGAGTCGACATCAGTGACCCGAAAATGCCGCCATTTGTGATTGTGAACGAGCCGCCAAGCAGCTCATTGATGGCCAGTTTGCGGGTTCGTGCACGCTCCGCGACATCTTTTATCTCTTTTTCAATGTCTGCGAACGTTTTTCTGTCTGCGTCACGCAGCACAGGAACCACCAGGCCTTCGGCAGCCCCAACTGCAATGCCAATGTCGTAGTAGTGCTTGAGAACGATCTCCCTGTCCTGGATTTCGGCATTGAGGTACGGGAAGGATTTCAGGGCACCTACGACCGCTTTCGTGAAGAAGGACATGAAGCCGAGTTTGATGCCGTTGCGCTTCTCGAACGCTTCGTTACGGCGCTTGCGAAGCTCTATGATCGCTGTCATATCCACTTCGTTGAACGTCGTGAGCATGGCGGCGGTGTTTTGCGCTTCTTTAAGGTGAGCGGCGATCACTTGCCGCATTCTGCTCATCGGGATGCGCTCCTCACGGCGCGCGGAGTCCGTCGCGGTCGGGGCGGCATTGGCCTGCGGCGCAGTGGGTGGGGCGAGGGAGATTTTCGGAGTTTCGACAACTGCCGCAACAGGCGTCTGCGCCGCGATCTCAACATCCTGACGTGTTACTTTGCCGCCCGCTCCGGTGCCCGCGATGCGACTCACATCGACCCCTTTGTCCTTCGCGACCTTATCGGCCAGCGGGGTAGGATGGGGGCGTCCGTTCTCAACTGCGGGGGTGGGAGGAGGTGTGGAGAGGCTCTCAACTTTGGCGACGGCGCCGTTCGCGACAGCATGGACTGAGCCGGATTCGGTCACCATCGCGAGCACATCGTTAACCACAACGGTCTCACCTTCATGGCGGAGAATCTTGTCGAGGACTCCGGCGTACTGCGCTTCCACGGAGTTGTTGGCCTTATCGGTTTCGAGCTCGACCAGTTCATCGCCGGCGGCGATAGTTTCGCCCTCTTTTTTCAGCCATCGAACGATAGTGGCTTCTAGTATGGACTCTCCCATAGATGGGACTCGTATCTCTACTGGCATCTCGCGATACACTCCGTTTCCAGGAAACTGATTGTGCTATTTGCGCGCGTGTCGCGCGCTCAAACCCCACTCTTCTAGCCCCGACGATTTGGGCGGGATCTCCGGGGGGCTCTCAAGTGCGGCGGCGAGCAGTCGGTTTTGCTCCGTGGTGTGAGCCGACATAGAGCCTTCTGCAGGACTGGCGCCTTCAGGTCGCCCGACATAGCGCAGCTCACCGTCCCACTCGACCAGCTCCCGTATCCGAGGAGAGAGGAAGCTCCACGCGCCCATGTTGCGCGGCTCTTCCTGCATCCAGACTATTTCGCGCAGGTTCGGGTAGCCCGCGATGACCTTCTTCAGTTCCTCTACAGGCATGGGATAGAGCTGCTCCACACGCACCGTTGCGACTCTTTCGGCCAGAGCGTAGGCGTCTGTGCCTGTCAGGTCGATGTAGACCTTGCCGCTACAGAGCACGAGCCGGGTGATCTGCTGGGAGTGCGCCCGCGCAACCGCATCATCGATCACAGGCTGAAACGAGCCCTCCGTCAAATCAGATAGCGATGACCCGGCGCGGGGATGGCGGAGCAGACTCTTTGGCGTCAGTACGATGAGGGGGCGAGGATCGCTCTCGAGCAGTGCCGCTTGCCGTCGAAGCAGATGAAAGTACTGGGCGGCAGAGGTGCAGTTGACGACGCGGATGTTATCGTTTGCGGCGAGCTGAAGGAACCGCTCCAGTCGTGCGCTCGAGTGCTCAGGGCCGCTGCCCTCATAGCCGTGAGGGAGCAGAAGAACCAGAGCGGGGACCTGCTTCCACTTCGCGTAGCCAGAGGTGAGGAACTGATCGATGATGACTTGTGCACCGTTCGCAAAGTCGCCGAACTGGCCTTCCCAGAGTGTCAGAACTCCAGGGGAGTGAATGCTGTAGCCATACTCAAAACCCAGCGCGGCGTTTTCGGAGAGGGGGCTGTTGTAGACGGCGAAGGCGGCGCGGGAGGCGGGAAGCGACTGAAGGGGCACATACCGCTCTCCCGTGGTCGTGTCGTGCAGCACGAGATTGCGATGGCCGAATGTGCCGCGTTCCGAGTCCTGCCCCGTGAGGCGAATAGGCGTGCCATCGGAAAGGATCGAGGCGTAGGCGAGCAC
>JANXLO010000407.1 GCA_025355115.1 Chthonomonadaceae bacterium | reverse complement strand
CGAGTTGGGTTTGTGCAGCCATACTCGCCTTTGGATCGTTCAGATCGACGGGTTCCTCAGACTCGGTAGGGCGAAAGGAACCGAGGGAGCTACATCACAATTGAGGGAACCGGGAACGTATTAAAGAGCAGATTCGATCTTGAACAACCTGACCTCCCTAACATTCCAACGCAAAGTGGGTTGTCGCTTGAAAGTTTCAAAACACACAAGATTCGATATTGTGACAGTCTCAATGACTGCTACATCAAAGCTATTGATTTGATAGAGAGCATACACCAAAATGATTCAGATGCGAGAATCATAGTGGATTATACTGGTGGAACGAAATCCATGACAGCAGGCTTGGCCGCAGCAGGCTTAGATGACGGACGCTGTGAAATTTTTATGGTGACAGGCAGTCGGGGAAACCTCGAAAAAGTAACGGATACCACCCAATTGGCGAGACCTGTCAGAGTATGGGATGCTCAAACGAAGAGAAGAATGAATACGGTCAAAACTATGATTGCTCACTACTATTATGATAGTGCGAGCAGTACTTTACAAGAAATATCTCTTTGGTTTGCAAGTGACAGTACAAACGGTAAACTCATGCGCTGGATTACATTCTGTCGTGTCTTCGATGCCTGGGATAAATTCGATCATGCTATTGCCCGTCAACTCCTCAATCCCTATAGGGACGTGTTTTCGGATTACAAGCAGTTCCTCGCCATGCTCTTAGATGAGGGGAAGGGACATGGCTTTGAACTTATCGAAGACCTCCTTCGCAATGCAGAACGATGTGCAATACAAGGTCGATACGATGATGCCGTAGGACGTCTCTATCGTGCTATCGAACTATCCGCTCAGATTTGGTTGAAAGCGAAATATGAGATAGATACTGGAAATATTCAGGTGGATAACCTCGATACTTTATCACTTCCATCTGCGCAGCGGACCAAAATAATGAGAGAAATTAATGATAAAGGGATCATAAAAATAGGGCTTATGCTCGCCTGGGAAACCATCGCTGAAATTCCGAATGATCCCCTAGCTTCCATTTTCAAGGGAAATATCAATAAGATTAAGACTTTTCTCTCAATACGAAATCAGTCTATCTTCGCACATGGATTAACTCCCATAAAAAAGACTGACTACGAGAGACATTCTTCAACAGTTGCAGAGTTCCTACAGTCTGTGATGGATACTGCTATTACAGCGAGGGGCAAAGTGCGACGAATTAGCTTACCGCAACTGCCAGAAACTTGGGAATGAACTATGCAACTCATCAACTGTTCGTATCCCCCGACGCTTGCCCATTTAACGGCGATAGAGCAGGGGTGCGAATAGGCGGTCGAGCATTTTATCGAGGTGAGGACGCAGTTCGATCCGGCACTGCCTTTCGCCGAACAAATGCAGGTACTCCTCGAAGCGGCAGGCGTGACCACGCAGGAATGGCAGACACTTCCGTTAATTGTCATCCTGCCGAGTCTGAATGTCATCGCCGCGCTGCTGCTGGCAGAACTGCACGGACGAATGGGCTATTTCCCGGCGGTGGTTCGCCTGCGCCCGCTGGCAGGCACGACCCCCCCGCAGTTCGAGGTTGCCGAAATCCTCAATCTGCAATCGGTGCGGGATTCCGCCCGACAGCAACGATGAAATAAATAATAATTGCGAGATCCTCGGTAGTAAAGTCGATTCGAGCAGATGTTCCGCCCCGGCGGTTCTATCACCAGCATCGAGGCCTATAAGGACGAAGGTTAGCCACTATGTCACCCCCCAGTCTAGCCAGCAATTCCGACTGGCTTGATGCGCTTTCCCTTCGTCTGAAGTCGCCCACCGCCAAGTCACTAGCGAACGCAATCGAAGAGGCACGACTGCTGTCCGACGATGCTTCAGGAGTGGATACAGCAGCAACGGCAGTCAAGCGTTCTCCTGCGCGCGTCCTTGGAGCCCCTTGTATTGCAGTCCGCCGAGCTTCAGCGGCCGACGATGACGGCTCTTTCTGTCCTCCCGCAGGAGGAACTCCTGCGCGCGAGTTCACCGGCAACAGATTGATGATATATGTTTATCCCGAAGCTCGTTTTCAGCTGTGGATGAACCGGGCATTTCCGTCTGGAAGACGTTTGCGTTGAAATGACGGGGGTTTTCAACCCCCTAAATTCAAGCTCTTATTAAGCCCTAATGAGATACGCTCTGTATCTCAGCGCAACGTGTCTTCTTACACGTGCTAGGTGCTGACTGTTTCATCAAAGTCAGGGATAAGATTAGCGAAGAAGGAGAGAGGCTATGCTTGCGAAGCGCAATCGCGTGCCCACTGCGCGAATAGAGCCGGATCGAAAGTTTGTAGTGCGGGGCGACCATATTACCCTCGGTCAGTTGCTGAAGCTGGCGGGAGTGATCGGCTCAGGGGGGGAGGCGAAGATCTATCTGTCAGAGACAGCGGTGATGGTGAACGGAGAGCCTGAGCAACGTAGAGGCCGCAAGCTCCGTCCCGGCGACCGAGTTCAGGCGCCGGACACCGTGCCGATTCGACTGATCGCTCCCGGAGAGGAAGGGGAGAGAGAGGAGGCAATAGAGAGCTGACCTGCTTTGGTTCAGGGAAATTACACTGTATCCTTGTAGGAGAAGGGAAGCAGAGTGACGAACTTTCTTTCTCACAGCTAGATATAACGAGGGAGGCTTTGCGGAGGCTTATTTGAAATCAAGCTTCGCGGGGGGCCATCCTGGGGATTCAGCGATTTCATGGGAATGATGCTCACTTCGCCGTCCGTATCCATCACAGCGTAGCGCATCTCCAAGATGCTATCATCTCGCGCTCGCCGAGGGCCTGGACAGGTAGTGCGTCACGGTGAGTCAGCCCATGATGGCGATGCACCAGCATACCTTTAGGGAGTAGTCGCAGGCGAAGCTGGCTGTTCTGGAGGTTGACGGGACGATCAGCTGCATCCCCTGACCGGAGCTGAAAGGCAATCACGAAGCGCGCAGCAGAGAAGCGAGCGGCAAAACGCGCCCCTCCAAGTAGAGTTGGTAGAAAGCAGAAATGACGTTTACTAAAAGCTGGCTGTGGCTGTTCGCGGTTGGAGCGGCGCCGCTGCTGTTGACCGGCATTGTGCCGAATTTTTTGGCGGTGGCGCTGGGCTGGTATGCCCTCTTGGTGAGCCTCGCGCTAGCGGACTGGCTGCTCATGCCCGATCTCGAGAAGACTCTGTCCGCCGAACGGGTGGTGGATGACAAGCTCTCCCTAGGCACCGCCAACCCTGTCGAGGTGCGCGTTCGCAACGGAAGCACGAGCGCCCTGACGCTGGATCTGCACGACACGCCGCCCAGCCACATGACCAACGATCTGGATGAGAAGCCGTTTCTGCTGACGATTCCGGCAAATTCACGGCAAGCGGCCCTCTACCATCTGACCCCACGTGAGCGCGGCGACTATCGCTTCGGCAATATACACCTTCGAGTGCGCGGTCGGCTTGGCATGGTGCAGCGGCTCATGCAGGTTCCGTTGCCTCAGGAGGTCAAGGTCTACCCGAACGTGCTCGAGACGGCGAAGTTTAATCTGATGGCGCGGCGGGGCCGATTGCAGCAGATGGGGATACGGCGGGCACGGCTTCAGGGCGCTGGGCGGGAGTTCGAGAGCCTGCGCGACTATATGCCCGACGACGAACTGCGGCGCATAGACTGGAAGGCAACTGCGCGGCGCGGCAAGCTGGTGGCTCGGCAGTACGAGGTGGAGAAGTCGCAATGCATCCTGCTGGTGCTGGACGTGGGGCGGACAATGCTGGCGGAGATCGACGGAATTCAGAAGCTGGACTACGCGATCAACGCCGCTCTGCTGCTCGCCTATGTCGCCGCGCTCGCCGACGACCGGGTTGGCCTCCTGGTCTTTGCTGACACAGTGCAGTCTTATCTGCCGCCGAAGAAGGGGAAGGCGCAGGTCTACGCCATTTTGGAGGCGCTCTACAACGCGAAGGCGACGCTGGCGGAGCCTGACTATCGGGGCGCGCTCTCCTACCTTCAGGCGCGATGGCGCAAGCGATCGCTGATGGTCTGCTTCACAGACCTCTGGGATCCAGATTCCTCTCGCGTCACTATCTCGGAGCTCGCGGCACTTCAGCCGCGGCATCTGGTCGCCGCTGTGACGTTGCTGGACACCAAAGTGCTGCGGGCGTCCGAGCAGGAGTGTGTCTCCGCGGAGGCTGTCTACAGCCGCGCGGTCGCAGCACATGTAATGGAGGACAGGCAGCGCGCTACGGCAGAACTGACACGCCGGGGAGTCCTCGTCGTGGACTCCCCGGCCGAAAAGCTCTCTGCCGATCTGGTAAACCGTTATCTGGAAGTGAAGGAGCGGATGACGCTATAGTGAATTGTCGAGTTGACGGCGCTGGATCACCTGCATGACGGCGTCGGCAACTTCCTTCGCGAGAGCCGCGATCGTCTTATTCTGCGCCGTCGCATCGGCCTCCGTCAGCATGACCACGCTCCGTGCCAACACCTTCGTCTGATCGCGGCTGGCATGTACCTCGTAGGGCTGCAAGCTCGTATCGATCAGTGCATTGAACCCCTTGACCACCTTCTGCGCCCGCTGCTCCGCCGTCTGATCGTCGGCGGGATAGATCCTGCAGAGGGTGACTCCGTGCCACTTCAACTCCGCCACATCCGGCTTGCTCCCGATCCCTTTGAACATGCTGATGGAGACCAGAAGGGTAGGGTCTACATCGCTCAGGTGGATCGGCAGATGAAGCTCCGTGAGCAGTTCCTTGGCGGAGGCCGCTCGCTCATTGCCGGGCGGGTGGGTGCGGAAAATTCCGAGGTCGCCGTAGGTGCGGTTGCGCTCGTCGGCAGCGAGGCGAAGCATGAAACTGTAAAGGCCAGCGGGGTTGTAGTGTGTGTGGGTGAGCAGAAGGATCGCGCTGTGGTCGGCGTCCTTTTCGGCCTCGACCCCATAGGTGTTGGTCTTCGCCGTCATGTAGAGATAGGCGCCGTTGACGACGTTGCCGATGTCGTTGGCCTGCGCTTTGGTCGCGATCAGGATGGCGGCGACCGCGGGGATGAGGAAGTTCGTGAGCTTGCTCTGCTCATGCTGAAGCTTCACCATATGATGGTGCAGTGCATGGGAGACCTCGTGCGCCATAACTCCTGCCAACTCGTCATCGGATCGCACATACTCGATCAGGCCCTTATTGATGTAGATGAAGCCGCCGGGCAGGGAGTAGGCGTTCACATCCTTGTCGTCCACGATCTTGAATGTGTAGTTGAATTTTTTGAGTTGAGAGCTGCCCCATTTGGCGGGGATGGGGATGGTGTTGGCGACTCCAGCGATCTCTTGCCCGACCCTGTTGACACGCTCCGCAAGCTTCGCATCCGTCACCAGCGTGACATGCTTGTCGTTCTCCTCTGCGTTCTCCCGCCCAATCCGCACCTCGTTGTCCTCGGTCAAGACCGGGGGCTGCTTCTTGTCATCTGCCTTGACGACTGGAGGTGTTGCCTGTACCGCGACTTGTAGAATAGGGCAGACCAGCATGCCTGTCAGCAGGAAGAGCCCTACAGCAGCCTTGCTTATGGAGTTGGAGCGGAGCGAACAGAATGAGCCGATAGTGAGCATGTTGCGACGCCTTTCCGCAAACGGGTGCCAATCTCTGTCCGTATCGAGCATGTGAATTATTATATCACACGATCACTGTGGTAGCAAATCCTCGGACGTGCCGTCTGTCCAGGTCAGCTTTGCGTCGAGAAGTCCCTCCGTCAGTAGAAATCGCAGCGACTGGACGCCTGAGAGATCGCTGCCGGTGCCGTCCGCCTTAAGCCCCAGGCTTACCCAGAGGCCGTCCACGGAGTTGGGGTTGAGGCAGGTGACCGAAAGCCTCCTGCCCAGAGCGACAACCTCGATGGTGCAGGGGAAAAGCTCGGTGTGCTGCTGAGTCCTTGCACCAGTAACGTCGATCAGGAAGCGGTTCAGTGTGGCGCGGACGACAATCTTTGAAAGCCCGTCCGCCGGAGCCTCGATGGAGATCGATATACTCTCAACATCGGTCTGCGGCACTTCGTGATCGTTCAAGAAGACGTAGAAGGTCAGCGGGGCGAGGCTGGTGACGATCACCTGCACGAGCCCGCCTCCTCCGATCTTAGCCACTGTCTCCGCCGCTGGGCGCGGCGGGACAGCACCATTGTTCTGTGTCGGTTTGCCGAACACGCGATTGCTCCCTAGTTGTAGGTCGTGTACTTGACTCGTTTTCGCCCGCCGGAGAACAGCTTCACGATAAGCCACAGCACTCCTGCGAAGATGAAGAGCGAGATCAGAAGATGGAAGAAGCTGAATCCGCCTGGCACCATGTAACCGTTGTCGTAATACGGGGCGTTATAGTAAAAGGCGGGATGGAATGGCGTGTAGTAATACCACATGGGCGCGCCCCAGTAGTAGCTGTAGCCAGACCAGCCGCCATACGAACGGGTCGGATAGGAGCTGCCCCGATAGGAGTAGGAGGAGGGCACTCCACCTGACGAGCGTGAGTAGCTCTGCCCGCCGAACGACCCGCTGCGCCCAAACGAGCCGCCGCTAGAGCTGCTGGAGCGGGAGGTTCCTCCGCCGAAAGACCCGCTGCTCGAGCGGGAGCCGCCCCCAAAAGAGCCTCCGCCCCCGCCGAACGAGCCGCCCGAGGAGCGTGACCCACCGAAGGAGCCGCCTCCACCGCCAAACGAGCGCCCTCCGCCGAAGGAGCCGCCACCGCCACCGCGGCGTTGCGCATCCACGCCCGTCATCGGCAGCGCGATCATCACCGCGAGAAACCCGATTGTAATAAAACGCATCCAAACCTTTAAACATGACTGTTGCTTGTTCATTGTAGTGTCTGCCTTTTGGGAGCTAGCCACTCCCGTATTAAAGACCCCGCGCCTATGCGCCACAGGGAGCTTATGTGATCCAACGTATGATCTAGTAAAGTGCTTCCGCAAAAAGCAAACGTCTTTCAGACGGAAATGCTCGGTTCTTTCGCAGCCAGGATGAGAATGCCTCGTTGGAACCTGGAGTGTCTGTGCATGCTTTGGCCAGGACATCGATTGCCTTCAGGCGATATTGAAGGTGGCGACCTCATCGGAGCCGAACCAGTG
>JANXLO010000249.1 GCA_025355115.1 Chthonomonadaceae bacterium | reverse complement strand
GACGGAGTTAACTTCCTCGCCCGCTGGCTTTAGTTACTTCACCGCAAGAAGTGACCTTGCAAATAGGCCTGGTTTGGTGTATAATAGCCCCGTAGCCGGTGAGGAACTGATTTGCCTCCTCGTGGTTGCTTCGTGGGGCTGTAGCTCAGTTGGGAGAGCGCTTCAATGGCATTGAAGAGGTCAGGAGTTCGAGCCTCCTCAGCTCCACTTTCTATTTTATCCAATCCTGCTTTATGGGTTTTTTCCTCCACTTGCGTTTCTGTTCGTCGCCTGTCCGTTTCCCTCCTTTCATGTATCTTCCTGTTCCTCGGTTTAAAATCTTCGACACCCGTACACGCCCAATCCAGCTCTGCGGTGCGAACTAAAACAGACATAATTCTCTTCATTCGGCCCATCGGTTTGGACAGCGCGAACATTGGACTGGCTTACAGCAAGCGAGTGCCTCATGCACTCGTTGAGCGAGAGGTCAAGCGGCTCTTGGATGGCACTGGCTGGATACTTGGCTCAAAGATTAATATCGACGACAGCACGGTTCGTCCGGATGATTCCGTGAGATTTCCGCCGACTACGGGTGCGATGTTCACCGTTATCAATGCTCCGCAACTGCACGATAATGCTCCAGTGCTGAGACCCTACTTGCAGGCCTTTCACGCATGGAGTCGAGTTGAGCTTCTGCTGGAGAGCCCCGAAATTCAGCCCTATAATGGCTTGACTACATTCCACAGCGCGGCACTGGATGTTCAACTCGTCAAAGGTGATGGAGTCTACAGTTATATAGCGGACATTCATGATCATACCGGTGAATTGCCCTCCCTGGTTCAGCCAGCCTACAGCTCTTCGATGCCAGATGCCGGCGCGACATCCACTCCTACACAGCAGCCGCAACCCAGAGCGTCTGTTGGAGAGCCGGTTCACTCCTCGGGAACTTCTCTGTTCTGGCCTTGCCTGTTCATCGCGACGGGAGCAGTCTTGACGGGCGGCGTTATAGTCTATCTTGTTGCCAGAAGACATGTCGGAGTGCTGAAGGCACGGGGATCGCGCTGAGAGGCATAATCAAAAGAGTCCTCATGACAGAGGAATCTCTGTTTTCAGAATTGAATAAGCTCTCAGTGAGTGCACCAAAACCCATTTAGTCCCTGCTGAGCTCCCCTCGCATCATCCCTCGGATGAAAGGAACCACAATGAATCTTACTCTCGATGAGATGATCCTCTGGGCCGGAGAAAGGAGCGCCTCCGATCTCTTCATCAAATCAGAATCTGTTCCCGCCATTCGACAGCATGGAAAAGTCGTGGTGACCGATTTCCCAGTCCTCACTCATGAGGAAGTCCACACGCTTGTCTACAGCAAGATGAGTCCTCGCCAGCAGGCTATTTTTGAGCAGCATCACGAGATGGACCTCGCCTTTTCCGTAGGCGATGGTCTCCGCATACGAATGAACATCTATCAGCAACGCGGCGGCCCCGCGACCGTCTGCCGTCTGATTCCCACTCGCATTAAATCCCTTGAAGAGCTGGGCGTACCCCCGAAGGTGAGAGAGTTCACCACTCACAGAAATGGGCTCGTGCTGATCACCGGACCTACAGGGTGCGGCAAGACGACGACGCTCGCTGCGATGATCGACCTGCTGAACCAGAACCGGCGCGTCAACATCATCACCCTCGAAGACCCCATCGAGTTCGTGCATAAGGATAAGCTCGCCATCGTAAGCCAGCGAGAAGTCGGCATCGATACAGACAATTTCAATGTTGCCCTGCGACATGTCCTCAGGCAGGCGCCTGACATTATCCTGATCGGAGAGATGCGCGATCTTGAGACCATGAACATCGCGCTTCAGGCCGCTGAGACCGGTCACCTTGTGTTCGCGACAGTCCATACCGCGAGTGCCGCGGAGACTCTTGATCGTGTTTCGAATATGTTCCCCCCTCATGAGCGCCCCATGCTCTGGCTGCGCCTTTCGACTACTCTGCGCGGCGTTCTTTCGCAGAAGCTGCTGCCGAAAGCCGATGGCACGGGACGCATCGCCGCCATCGAAGTCATGGATGTGACGCCGACCATCATCAACCTCCTGGAGAAGGGTGCGTCGGACGAGATTTATAATGCCATCCGTCAGGCTGGCATAGAGGCTTACTGGGGCATGCAGACCATGAATCAAGCACTGCTGCAGTTCGTGAAGGATGGATCGATCTCGGAGCAGGACGCACTGGCGAATGCAAATCCTTACACCGAGTTGCGCCAGATGATCCGTATGGCTCAAACGAAGGGCGAAATCGCTCCCCCCGGCACGGTCCCTCCGCCCGCACTGCCGAAGATGCCGGGCATTCCCCCGGTGCCTGGCATGCCTGTACGCTAACATCTTATCCATTCGTTGCCCTGTAGCAGGGAAAAGGGTGCATCAAGGCGAAGATAGAGGAAGATGTCTGTCATTTTTCTCTATCTTCGCCATTATTCTGTCTGTGAGGGGTTCCTGAATGCTGCATATCGATGAACTGCTTCACATGCTCGTTGAGCGCGAGGCATCAGACCTCCACCTGCGGGTAGGTGAGCCCCCCGTCATGAGAATACACGGAAGCCTTGTGCGCCTCGACCTGCCGCCCATCACCGACCGCGAAAT
>JANXLO010000243.1 GCA_025355115.1 Chthonomonadaceae bacterium | reverse complement strand
CGTACTTTGTCCGGCTCCTTTGTCAGATCGAACGCCTGACGGGCCTCGGAGGAGAGCAGCATCTGCGCGGCCCTCTGGTAGAAGGTGTCCATCGAGGCCAACTGATCGGAAGCGTCCACTTTTCGAGCGAGTGTATCTATCGCCTTCAGCATTCCCTGACGACGGTTCAGACGATCCTGCGGCACATCGGCGAGCAAAGACAGGTTCGGAACCTTCCATTCTTTGTCCGAGGGATTGTTGGTTTTGAACGATTCGTAGCGCTCGCCTAGCCAGGCCGCTTTTCCAAGTTCCCACGTGAAGGAGTGGTTCTTCGGAACGGCTACATAGGCGGGAAGGGTGTTGAGCGGAGTCGTCTCGTGGGTGACAATGGAGCCGATCGAGGGATAGTCGCCGCCCTGCATGACGCCGTAGTTGCCGGTCAGCATCCACTGCGCCGCCGTTTCGTGGTGGTCGCTGCCTGTCACCTGCGATCGGCAAAGGGCGAAGATGTCGGTGCATTTCGCAAGTTCAGGCATTTTGTCGGAGAATTTGATGCCAGCTATGCCGGTCGGAATCGTACCGTACTTGCCGCGAATCTCCTGCGGAGCGTCCGGTTTGGGGTCGAAGGTATCGTGGTGAGTGAGACCGCCGCCGAGGTAGATGAGGAGGACGTTCTTCGCCTTCGCGCCGTTCGCGATCTTCTCCGCTGCCTGCGCCGCCTCTGCTCGCAGCAGCTCAGGAAGAGACAGACCCAGCACAGAGAGCGCGCCAAGCCGCACAAACGAGCGACGTGAAACGCCGTCGCACTGTACTGGCCCATCCCCCGAGTTCATATCGAGCATCGTTCCGTCTCCTGTAGATCCTCACCATCACGCCGCTGACAGCACTGCAATGCATTGTAGAATGAGACGCCTCCCGCAACAGGAAGTCGCAGGAAATTCTTCAACTCCGCCTCGAACTGTATACTGTTAGCCGCCGTCGCCGGGCAGACCGCGCGGGACAGAGGTGCCCGTCGCTTTGCCGCCACCGGAGGAATTCCCTCCGCCCTCCGCTCCGCCGTTCGCTCCGCCTGCTCCCCGTGTGCGAGGAGTTCCGTATGCAGCCGCGTCGGAAGATCCTCCGCTCTTATTAAAAACGAACTGCCAGAGCAGAAAGCTGACTGCCAGCACGATGACGATGCTTGCGCCGATCAGAAGACCGGTTTTGGGCTTTTGGACAGGCTGTTTGGAGCTTTTCTTTGGCTTGTTAGATATATCATTGACCGTTGCGGGCATGTTTTTCTCCCTTATTTCGTTGTATATTCTACCCTGTTATAGACCTGGCTAGGGCTGTTGCGATGGGAATTCCGCTTGCCCACTCGCTACTGCGCCGCGACTTCGTCGACCTGGACTATTTGATTCATAGACTGATAGGTGTCGTCTCCAAGCCTTTCGCGGCTGACCTCGTGCCCCTGCTTCCACAAGGAGCGATAGGTGACGACGCGATAGCCGACTGCGCCAGGATTGCGCAGATAGGCACTTCCGGCATGTGAGTCAACGCGATACGCGACGCGAGTGAGCTTTTGCGGCTCCATTTTTTCGAGAATATCCGAGGTGACCTGAGAGGTCTGCTCCGGCCGTTTCGCCCCACAGAGACGGATATCCAGCGTGTCGCCCTGAGCATTTGCGCGGATTCGGATCGGCCACTTATAAGGGTTGCGAAACCGCAGATCTATGGTGTACTGAGCGACGGCTGCATCCCTTCCCGGCGGCACATAGTGAGGCGCGAAAACATGCGGATGGCGCTCGATAATCGGCAGACCCGCCAAGAGCGCGGCATTGTAGAGGGTTGTGGATGTCTGGCAGACTCCCCCGCCATATGCCTTGATAAGCTCCCCATCGTAGCTGACCGGGGCCTTGACATACCCTGTATCCTGCGCCCAAGACCGGACGACTTTGTTGAATGAGAAGATTTCGCCCGGCGAGATCACCCTGCCGTCCAGCATCTCCGCCGCCCGCTGAGCGTTATGCCGCTGGCTGGGCGTCCGCCCCTTCAGGCTGGTCGCATATCCTGATATTTTCACCTCTGGAGGCGGCGCGGAGGAGAGGCGGAAGAACATTCCGCCCCCCACCACTAACAGAGCCGCAGCCGCTGCTATCTCGAGCGCCCTTGAACCGTTCACCGCTCCACTCCTTCGTTTCGGACGCTTCCCTCTACTTGATGTTGACACGGCTCTCCGCTGCTTCCGCATGAGTTTCGGGAGTGTACATTGCCTGCACCAGTGTCGGCAGGGCATGATAGCTGCCGGGCGTCTGAGCACGCAGATTGTACTCTATGACGTGCTTGCCCTTTGTGATTGTCTTCGCGAAGAAGGCGATCTGGTCATCGCGCACGTCGACACCCTGCCACCAGTATCCCCAGTCCACGACCTCGCTCGCGTCGCCGCGCTCATTCACCTCACAGCCGGACGGGAACGGATCCTCCACCAGGACATAGGCCATTTCACGAGGGGCATCTATCGTCAGGCGGACGCGAATGCGGTCGCCCTGCTGGAGCTGATTGTTGGTCGGCTCCGTCTGAAGAGACCAGGAGTAGGCGCCTGCTTTCATCGGCTTCAGGCGCAAATATTCCCGCGTTACCGTGAGTTTATCCCCAGTCTTGCCGGCGGGCGAGAGGGCAGGAATATCCTCTGTGGCGACCGTCTGTTTCAGTTCGACGGAGTAGAATATCGGGCTGGTTCCGCCTGTCCGCTCAAGCGTGACGTCGTTTTTATCCGGCCGCAGCTCCGAGGCCGGGACATGCAGGCTAATCTGCTGCTGCTTCAGCATGTCGGGCGTCAGCGTGAATGTCTGTCGCACCGTGCCGTTCAGCTTGACCGTGACCTCGCCCCCGGGCGACAGCTCCTGAACGGTGGTCAGGTAGTCGCAGAAGGCGGCCATTACCCATGCCGTGTCGCGTGTGCTGCCCCAGTATTCGCCCGTTCGGTGCAGCATCAGCCAGCGCAGAACGGCGCGAATGCGCGGGTCGTTGGGGTTGACGGCAAGCATCGCCCGCACGCCCATGGCTGTCATCTCGCGGTCGTCCCAGTCCCAGGAGTACCCGTAGGTCCCTTCACGCCAGTGGAGCGTGCTGTCTTCGGATACGGCATGACGATTCATCAAAGCCATCGCAGGGGCAGTGTCCATTCCCAACAGCTTCGCCGTCAGCACCAGATAGGCGTACCCGCCGCCATGCATTTTGGAGCGCAGGACGCGGTCGTATTCGCTGCGGGCAGTGCCAGTGTCGCCATTCAGGGCCAGGGCGTAGAGCAGGAAAGCGGCATCGTCCGGGAAAGTCCTGGGCTCGCGTGCCATCTTGCCCGCGGCCTCTCGAGCCTTCGTAAGCATCTTGTCCGTGACCTTGTAGCCCTCCATGCGGGCTGTCGCCAGTCCGTAGAGGACGTAGGCAGTCATCCAGGGACTGTCGGCGTCGTGCTCCCACCACCCCCACCCGCCTGTATCTTGATGCTGGAAGCGGGCCAGGCGGTTCAGGCCTGCCCGCACCATGCGCGGGATCTCCTCCTGACGCTTGATGTCTGACAGGCCGTGCATTTTCAG
>JANXLO010000401.1 GCA_025355115.1 Chthonomonadaceae bacterium | reverse complement strand
CAGCTTGAAATGTCATTGTGGTCATCGTATCTTGCGGCGCGATGTGATGCAGCAGGGCTACTATGTGAAGCAGTTTGGCCCAAGTTTCGTCTACATCAAATACCGTTGCTCACGCTGCAAGAAACTGGGCGAACACTTCGTCAAGCAGGAGGAGTGGGAAGAGGGTCTGCTTCAGGACATTCAGACCGAGGCGAAAGACGAAGTACGAGTCCGTTTTTCGGGCCTTGGCGAGATTACTCTGGAGGAGATGCGGCAGTTCCACCACGCGATGGAAACTGTCGGTGCCATTCCCAACCCCCTAGCCGAAGAGGCAGAATAGTCCATCCCGAATTCGCAAGACGCATGACTCCTTACAGGGAAAGTTTCCGTCCGCTGCGCTTTCTGGCACAGATAAGTATGAAGCGTCGCACGTGTGCGACGCTTCTCTTCGTTTCAGGAGCCGCCACCATGCATCTTTTTTTTCTGCGTCACGGCAAAGCCGAAGATCAGTACCCCGGCATCACGGATGCTCAGCGCCGCCTTACCGAGAGCGGGGTTGCGGAGATGGAGATAGAGGCACGCAATCTGGCTGGCCTGAACATGCAGATCGACCTTCTCTTCACGAGCCCCTACCCTCGTGCACTGGAAACTGCCCGCATCGTCGCGGAGGAGATGCAGCTGCCCGAACGACAGTTCATCATCGCAGAGGAGCTTGCCGCCGGGAGCTTCGATCTCGGTGTGCTGCAATCGATTGTCACCGGCCTGCCGGACAATGCACGGGTGATGTTCGTCGGTCACGAACCGGACTTTAGCTCGACTGCCAGCCTCCTCACAGGTGGCATGCAGATGGTGCTGAAAAAGGGCGGTCTGATCTACGTTGAGATCAGCCGCCCCGAACCGGATTCCGGAATTCTGCGGTGGCTCCTGGCCCCGCGTCATCTCACCCGTCCGCTGGAGAGTTGAGACTGCATAACTCTCGTTCATGCAGTCCAATCTTATCTATTTCCATTGCCAGTCGGTAATCTCCGGCATATCCTCTCCATGCTCCTTGATGTAGGCTTGATGCGCAGCTAATTTTGCCGTGTAACTCCCGAGGATAGCAGTCAGTTTAGCCGCAACTGCAGGGTTGTTTGGCGCGGCTGCACTGACGGCCTGCATCACCAGATGATATCGGCTCACTTTGTTGCGAACCATCAGGTCGAACGGCGTAGTCGTGGTTCCCTCCTCGATATACCCGCCAACCTGGAACCGACGCAGTCCCGGACGGTCAAAGAGCAACTGCTTTACTGCGCTCGGATAGCCGTGGAAATTGAACAGCACCGGGCGCTCCGACGTGAACAGCGCATCGAACGCCTGCGCGGTCAGCCCATGCGGGTGCAGGGTGTCGGCTTCCAGAATGAGCAGGTCAGTGACGTTCACGATTCTCGTTCTCAGTTCAGGCACATCCTCCCGCAGCAATGTGACCGCAGCCATCACCTCAGCCATAGGGTAGACCCCCGCGCCAGACATCACGACATCGGGCTCATCGCCATCGTCCGTGCTAGCCCATTTCCAGATGGAGGCTCCTGCCCGGCAATGAACGATCGCCTCCTCCAGCGTCAACCATTGTGGCATCGGCTGCTTCGAAGCGATGACGAGATTGATTTTGTCCGTGCTCGTCAGGCAGTGATCTATCGTCGAGAGCAGGCAGTTGGCGTCCGGCGGCAGGTAGATGCGCACGTGCTTTGCCTT
>JANXLO010000219.1 GCA_025355115.1 Chthonomonadaceae bacterium | reverse complement strand
AGAAACTCGAACGGTTGCTCAATGGAGAACTACTGTGACAACACCATCAATGACCAATGAAGCCGCACCGAGTTGGTTTCCCTGGACGGGGCGCCCACCTCTGGCGATTGAAAGATCATATTCACCAAAACCAAATCGAATTCCACTTACAGTGAACATCTATGCTCTGTATGAGACGCCTTCAGTGAGTGATAAAGGGATACTCGTTAATTCAGCCGAGACAAGTGTTCTTCGAGATACGCCAAGCGCCGAATTTGCACGTCAGCAGAGACTTAATCATTATCTTTCGTCTGTACGAGTATCAGGAGACATTACTGCAGACACGGCAGAAATCGCGTGGAAAGCATGGAAGCAACTTAACAACTCAATGAACAGATCTCTTCTAGTACCTGACGCTGCTCCTGGGCCGGATGGTCAACTGCTCTATGCCTGGAACAAAGGAGAGCACCATCTTGAACTTGAAATTTTCCCTAATGGCCCGGCCGAATTTTTCTATTTGAATCGTCTCTCAAATGAGACCTGGGAGGAAGACTACAGTGTCGACGACCCCATCTCTCATGATGCTAAAGGTCGCCTAGCCGTCTTCATATAGTTTAATGACATATTCCCCCCAAGCAGGAGAAACGGGAACTCCTCTGCCTGATGAGGAGGTAGTTCTTCGTCTATGCAAAGCATCAAAAGATGGTCGAGCACTTGAAACACATTTTTCGCTGACCGACAAAGATAAAGAACATCCTCTCTGTTCCTTATCGGTGTGGGTCGAAAGCCTCACTTCGCCTTCACAAGCTCGTGAGTTTATGGGAACCAACAAACTGGCCTATGAAATATATTGTCGTCTAAGCGTGGTCAAGGTTCGTGTTCTTACAACTCCTGGTCTTGAAAAACCTGTGCTCGATGTGGTTTGGGATATGCTATACAACGATGAAGGAACTGCTCGCGATCCGCGTCCCGGTGCAGCAGGACACTCTGGAATTACTGGGTTGCTTAAACCTCCTGGCATGGAGAAACAGATTTACAAAACTCTTCGCACACGGCTTGCAGACTTGGCGAACGAAGATCTAAATATCTTCTCCTGACTTCCATAGCGCAATTCAAATGTTCGTTATGAAGAAGTGCCGGCAGAAAGCTGAGGTAGAAGGTGAGCGCTACATTCCCGAATGAGCGCTCCCTGTGGTTTCCGAATCCGAGATGGGCAATAATTGGCGTCCGCTCACGAAACGGAAAATATTGTACATTAAGTCCTCGTCTTGAGAGCAGTATCATCTCCCGTGTGTTCAGTTAAGGGATACTACAAGTATGTCCAGTCAGAATGCTGTTTGTGCTAACTGTGAGGGTAAATGCGTGTGCCAGTGGTGCAATGGGACTCGTTTATTCCACGGTAACAAATGTCCTCCCACTCCTCGATCTCCGTCTGAGCGATGCCCTCCTCCACGGGGAGTGCCCATTGCCTCAGCTCCTCCGCGCTCTCGGCAGAGTTCGAGCCGACCATTTCCGCCGCCTCAAGCGTCCAGCCTCCTGTGAAGATCGAGAGGCGGGCAAGCAGCACCTTCCCCTGCGCATCAAGGAGGCCGTAGCTCCAGTCGATCAGTGCGCGGAGCGTCTGCTGACGGGGAAGCGCCATGCGACTGCCGCCGGTCAACAGTCGAAATCGGTCGTCCAATCGCTCGGCGACCTGCTCGACGGAAAGGGACTTCACGCGCACTGCCGCGAGCTCAAGTGCCAGCGGAATGCCGTCCAGCCGCCGTGTAATTCGGGCTATCGCCCCCGCATTGCTGTCGGTCGCCTGAAACCCGGTGTAGACCTGCTGCGCTCGGCCAATGAAAAGACGCGCCGCTTCCGAGGACTGGAGAGACCTCGCGGAGACCGCTTCTTTTTCGGTCGGCTGAGAGAGCGAAGGAACGCGCCAGATCGTCTCGCCGGCAATATTCAGACGCCGGATCGTGGAAGCTTGCGATCGTATCGCGCAAGCGTCGAGTCTTGCGGACGTCCCTGACAGTCGTAAAGATCGATGAGCGCGTCGTAGAGGCGGTCAGGCTGCTTGCCGCGTTCGGAGCCGCATAGGGACAGCGCATTGAGATACTCTCTCTCGGCGCCAGCCAAATCGTTCCCGGATAGGAGCGCATCTCCCAGCCGCTCGCGCACGTTGGGATCGTAGGGATCCTGCTGCACGACGGCGTTCCAAAGGGGGTCAGAGCGCATCTCGGGGGGCGCGAGGTTTTCGTGCTGCGAAAGGCCGTCCGCCGCCACCTCGTAGATGTCGGCCTCCGGATACTCCGCCCCCAGGTCCCACTTCCAGGTGCGGGTGCAGAGCGGCAGCAGGCACCTGACCACCACCCACCACTCCTGGACGGCACGGTCGAGCTGACCACGCTCGCGCCAGACGTCCGCGACAAGATAGCAGGGATCGCCGAACCAGGGCGTTGCTTCGCTGGCCCGGTGGAAGAAATCGAGCGCTCGCTCGGCGTCTCCCCTGCTGCGTCGCGTACACCCTAAGTGACAGAGACTCAGCGCATCCTGCGGATCGAAATCTGCCAGACGCTCGTACAGCTCGCTGTCGTTTCGCGGCAACGGCCCGGCCAGCAGCGCGGGCGGCAGATTCATGCCCCGTACGATCTTGCGCACCTCACTCTCTCCCTGATTTCCATCCGCATCCTGAGTCTCGGTGCCGTAGCGGCCAGCGAGCACACATCTTCGAAGGAACGCCTCGAAATCCGACGCCACTGGCACCAGCATCATCTCCTCCGTGTCCCAGTAGAGCACGGGCCAGCCGCCTTCAATGTTCTCCGGCGTCCGGTAGAAGCCGTACATCCCGCCCTCGTCGACAGCTCTCCCGAACGGGAGAAACTGCGGCAGCATCCCGAATTCGCGCCCCTGCCCTTCGGCGATTGCCGAGAGGGACAGGAACTCGCAGGGAGCCACAAACGGGAGAGGAAACTGAGCATAGAGGTGCACGAAGGCGGAGGGCAGCGCGGTTCCCCAGAACTGCTCGATCTCCTTCACACTTCCGCCTGTTCGCGGCGCATGTCGCTTTTCGCTTCGGCTCATCGTGTTAAACTCCGTCTTCTGCTTCCCCGGCCCGCCTCGTCGAGGAGGGGCTATTTGGCGGGGGAAGCCGTGACAGGCAGGTCGGGATCATGAGTGCGCTTGTCCAGCGGCTCGTCCGCATGAACGTCGGTGGGCGCAGGCAGCTCGGGCTTGCCCGCTGCCACCCAGGCGGAGTACCAGAGGGACGCCAGATCCTGCGCCCCGTCCTCAAGCCGACGCACCGCGATGGGGCGAGCCTTCGCTCCGAACGCCGTGTAGTAGGCATCTCCGTAGGTCGCATCGTTCACGACCGCCTCTTTGTCCGCTGCCAGTATGGGAACGGTCTGGCGCAGGCTCTCGCGCGCCCAGCCGAATGCCGCCTGCACCGGGTCGGTGAGCAGTCGAGCGGGACGCGACTTCAGATCGGTCGGCTTGATCTGCCGGCGAAGCAGAGCCGTCTCGAAGCGGGCATGAATCCCTCTCTGACCACTCAATTGACCGTCGTAGTTCGCCGCGGCGTGGAAGGGGACGTGGATATCGGCGGCGTAGTGCCCAAGCCAGGCCGAAGTCTCGATGATGGCTTTTGCGTCGTGCTCCTTGAAGGCGCGGACAAGCTTCCCATAGTACAGCCCTATTCGCCACGGCACGACGCCGTTCTTGTCTATCGCCGCCTGCCCGTAGAGGCCGCAGGCCGTCCAGTAGTCGGTAGGGAAGTGAATCGCCACCTCGGGGCCCCAGGTGTCGAGATCTATGAAGTGATGGGGGCCTTCCGGCGCATAGCCGATGCGCCAGAGATCCGGATCGACGCCATGCAGCGCAATCCAGGGCCGGTTGGCATCGTAGAGGGGACGCAAATTGGCGGGAAGACAGTCCACTGCCAGACTATTGATCGCATGGTGACCCTCCTCGCCCCAGCCGCTTGCGCGGGAGATGGGGAGAGCCAGGAGGGTCAGCAGAAAGAGCGGCATGGCCCAGCGTGATGGGGGAGATGACAAGGGCGATTCCTTCCTTTCAGGGACAGATCGTACTGAAATTGGAACTTCGCGGCGCGAAGGACTCCTTAGCGATCAGTATACCCGTCACTGGTTCGGAAAGACAATCGGGGGCAAATAGGAAAAGGGGAGGGCGGCAAGCAGCGCAAGGCTGAGACGCCCGTCAGAATATTTCGCTCGCTTTGATGATCTCCTGCGCAGTAATTTTCATGCTCTGGCACTTGTCCCGGCTCATTTTCTGCATCGCGCGAAAGGCATCGGCTTCACTGATCTTGCGCCGCTCCACAAGAATGCCTTTGGCGCGTTCGACCAGCTTGCGCGTCTCAAGCGCGTCCTTCAGGTCGCTCGTCTCTTTGAGCGCATCCTGAAGCGCCTGAAACCGAGCGATGCAGGTGCGGATGTTCGGCAGCAGTTGCTCGCTTGTGATTGGCTTGACCAGATAGCCGCAGGCGCCCGCATCAAGGGCGGCATCCACGGAGTTGTCGTCGCTGTAGGCGGTCAGCATGATGATCGGCACAGTCATCATCTCGAGGATTTCGCGGGTCGCCTCGATCCCGTTGGTGGCTCCGGGCATGTTGATGTCCATGAGGATCAGATCCGGCTGCAGCTCCTTTGCCAGATCGATGGCCTGCCTGCCTTCGACAGCCTCTCCAACGACCTCATACCCCGCTTTCTGCAGCGCTTTGCGGATCTGCATCACCGTCACGCCCACATCCTCACAGATCAGTGCGCGCGGGGTCTTTGCTGCTTCTGTTGCCATTTCTCCGTCCTTTCCATCTGCCCGAAAACTGCTGAGGAGCTACGGCCGCTCCGGTCTATTGAATTAAGCTCCGCTAAATGCGAGACAGAAGGAGATCTGTTGAGGATAGGATGAATCGTCCGTCTCCTGAGTTCCACAAGGGCAGGTTACCGGCCAGCCTGTACTAATCTTCTACAATCAGAAATCCCCGTCAGCTCAAGCGCCGGCGGGGATTACTGGTTCGAAAGGCCGTCTGCCCCCTCGAATTAGCGGGGCAGCCGTCTTATTTAGAAATGGACGCCCAGTGAGCCGGTGAAGACGTTGGCATTGGAATGGCCGCCGTCGAAGCCGCTGTTGAAGCCGAAGCCCTGGTTGTCCGAGGAGATCAACTGGTAGGCCAGTTTCAGCACGGTGTTGCCGGTCAGGTTAAGACCCGCGCCTACCGTGATGTACTGCTCCGTCGGTCGGGACCGGAAGCCGGAAAGCGAAGTTTTCGGACCCAGGTCATACATCACACCCTCGTAGTCGCCGCTCAGCGTGACGACCTTGCTCAGGTGGAACTTCACTCCGCCGGTGACACGATAGATGTTGTCGCCGATGGTCAGGCCGGTCGCGCCGGATCCGGCGATCGCCGGGCGGTTGCGAGCTCCCTCCAGGTAGTCGGCACCGAGGTGCCCCTGGAGTTTGTCAGTGAAGTTGTATCCGAGACGAACGAACGGGCCGCGCACGTTGGTCGGGTTGTACCAGTTGCCGATCTTGTTCCAATAGCCCGGTGCCTGGAAGCGAGGATCGATGTACTGGTAGCCAGCCTGTGCATGAACGGCGCCGCTGTTGTAGCCGACGTTCAGGGTGTAGGCGTTATTGTCTTCGTTGCTCTGACCATCTCCTCGGTCGAAGCTGACCTGCGTCACGCTCTTCGATGCTTCCGCATTGACCGTCAGTCGACCGATGGGGTTGACCTTCAGGTTCGCACCGTAGACCACCACATTGTTGAAGGGCGAAGCAACGCCGGTGAAGGACTTCTGACCGTTGTTGGAAGCGAAGTCGATCATGGTCAGGCCCAGTTCGCCGAACTTAGCCAGGGGCAGTCCGAGGTGGACTCCTGAGTTCTGCGAGGAGGGGATCTGGCCGAGATTGACCAGGCCGATCGGCTTGCCGAAGGCGCCAAAGGGATTGGAGCCGGCGAACGAACCGACTAGCGGAGAATTGAACAGTTCGCCTGCCGCGTCAAGAACGACGCTGGTGGAGCTGCCCGTCCAGAGGGATGAGGAGACGCTGCCGAACTTGCTCGTCAGCTTGACTCCGTCCTGAACATAGTTGCCGTCGTCGTACCAGGGCACGTCGGAGTAGGCATCGTAGTCGGGGCGGTACATGGTCAGCGGGGTGACCTGATGGCGATAGCGGCCCACGATGAGCTGCGTATTGTTCCCGAAGTAGCCGATGGGAATCGCCACGTTGGCCTCATACAGGGTGTTGCGCTGGGTCAACGGGGCATTGCTGGTGGCAAAAGGCCCGCCGCTCAGTGTGTTGCCCCTGTAGGAGAGGTAGTTGCTGCTCACGAAGTCGCCATGGAACTTGACGCCGCCAGCGAGGTTGCCGGTCATCTCCAGGTGGAAGTCATGAACGGTGTTGTCGTCCTGCAGCACGCGATTGTTCTTCGCGCGGAACGCGCCGCTGTAGTCAGCGAAGCCATTGGTGGATTGGTCGTTGCGGTAGAGGAAGAACGCATCGCCGTTGAACTTGATCATGCGATCGAGTCGGCCTTCGATGGCGTCCACTCTCTTGCCGAGCGCGTCAAGGCGAGCCTTGATCTGGCCGACGTCCATGCCGAGGGAAGCGAGTTCTCTCTGGAACATGTCGGTCAGCGACATCAGCTTGGCGACCTCTTCAGGGGTCATTCCGGGAGGTCCGGGAGGTCCCTGGGGGCCGGCATCGCCGGTCGCGCCGGTGGTGCCAGCAGGCCCGGTGTCGCCTTTTTCACCCTTGGTGCCGCCGCCCGCAGGCAGATTGGCGAGGGCGCGCTGAAGGGCGACGGCGAACTCGTAGCGGCTCAGCGTACGCTGACCCTGGAAGTAGCCGTTCGGGTAGCCCTTGATGATGTTCTTCTGCTGCAGCTCGGTAACGGCCTGGTAAGCCCAGTGGGTGGGCTTCACATCGGCGAACGGCGTCTGCGCGTTCGAAGGTGCGGACCATACCAGAGCGAGCGTGGAGAGGGATGCGCCCAGGTAGGGCAGATACTTTCTCAACTGTTTCTCCTCCGTATCGGTAATCTTGGGTGACGTAGTGGACGGGCCGACCTTATGAGGGGCCGCTGCCGTCCGCAGGGTCGCGATGCCTCTGCGTCTCTCTATGCGAGAAACACTCCCCTGAAGACTTCCGTTCACGGAGTCGAAAACCGGCGCGGTGAGAAGAGTTGCCTTGTATCCTGCTTCTCGACGCCCGCTTCGGCGCGGAACTTCGTGCTTCAAAAAAGGGTTCTGACACAGGGTGACAAACATTGTCATCGCTGCATTAGACGCGATGGCCGCGGAAATGCTTCGTTCCTAAGACGATTGAGCGTCTGTCAGAGTTCCCGAACTTTTCCGTTTTTCATGACGTCTTCCCGACAATTTAGCATACTGCCGCGCAGTTTGTCAACTGTAATGGCCTGCTGTCATGAAATTTTTCTGTAATTTCCCTGTATTTGCCCTGATTTTGGCTGCGTAACGCGGCCAAAAGCCATGCGGTCGGAGCCTTTCGGCCCTATTCGCCTTCCTGTGAAGAGGTCAGAGGAGTTAGCTTCGCTCCCGCATAGTAGCGGCTGAGAATGGCGCGAAAATCGAAGGAGCGCGGCGGCAGCGCGAGTGCCATGGCCCCTATTTGACACAGCCCGCGCCCATGGCCCCAGCCTCTGCCTTCGAAGATGAATGGGCCGTCGGCAGAGGCGTGGCTAACGGTGAAGAGAGTGCTTCGAAACGTATCAGCGCCCACCAGTGTTCTCAGCGAAACCGCGGTGACGTCGCGCAAAATCGTGCCGGGCGGCAGGGGCGGCTCCTTCTTCGTCTCGCCCTGCGCGAGCGCGACGTCAACAGAGCCAGATGCGCCTCTCTTCTCCGTCGCGCTTGGCTTGCCTTTGCTCGGTAACGGAGGACGCGGTGGAATCCAGGTGAGCCGTAGCTTCCGAACGCGCCCAGAGACATCCGTTTCCGTGACCGCCACGTCCATCAGCTCCATGCCGACAGGGACGCCATGCCCCAGCAGAGTCGCCAGCTTGTGAGGGGGGAATGTGAGAGTCCAGGCGGGAGGCGGAGGCCCGGCTGCCGAGCCGTGCGCGTCGGCATCGTTCACCGAACGGGGACATTCGTCGGGAGTCGAGCCCGGCGCGGTCACGCCGCCGCAGTCGGCGCAGAAGAAGGCGGAGATGGGACGCCCAGCGACGGTGAGGATGAGGCCCGCGGTCTCGCGCACGGCCCGGTCGCACTCGGGCCGCTCGGCCTCGACGCCGCTGTAGACCTGCGAATCAGTCGAGTCGCGCAGGTCGTAGCCGTCGGTCGTCCAGTGACCCAGGCTATTGAGCGCGAAGGTTCTAGAGGCGACGGCCTGTGCTTTGAGGGCCTCCAGCGGAGCTCGGCTGCCCATCTCCGGACCAATCACTCCGCGAACATAGTCCTCCAGCCCCACCTCATCGATCACCCGTAGACGCCCGCCGCTCGCTCCGATCTCCAGTCCGCCCCGGTAGTGATGAACGGCGGCTCCATGCCCCAGAGTCAGACTGAGCACCGTCGCCGCCTCGTCGCTCTGAAGCCGCCAGAATCCCCCTTCAGGCACACTCCCAAGCACATGGCCCTGGGCATCGCGGGCGGAGACCGATCTGCCCTCCCGCGATAGCACGAACGGCCCGCTTCCTGCTGCCCTCTCACGCCCCTGCGCATCCAGCAGCCGCGCTCCAGGCTCCGCCCGCAATGTCAGCTCAGAGGCGGAGGCAAACCGGCTCAGCCCCACCCGCATCCGCGCTGTGAACTCCTCGCCGGAAATGCACGTGCGAGCGGGCAGGAGTAGCGCCAATATCAGGCAGATGCACAGCAGCGAGGATAGCGTACCGTTCGCACAGCTGACAGCGGCAAATCTCTCGCTAGGGCAGGCGACGTGCCGATGACATAATGCCTGCAATTTCGATGAACACATGTCGGAAGACAATGGAAAGCTTTCCTTATCTTATAGTGATAGTTTAGAGGAGCTCGCTTCGCTCGCTCTTTTACGGAAATTTCAATCTTCGCATTCCAAATCGATGCAGCAATCCCGCTGATTTCCAGTCGGTATTTTGTGATAGGCGATGGCCCTGCGGAGTGTAGTCCGATTATAACACACTGCGGTTCTGCACTTCAATATAATTCCAATGTGCTGTGACGAAATCTTCCTTGGCTTCCGTACAAAGCAACAGGGCCGGATGAATTGCCGGTATTACGTTAGCGCGTTGACACTTCTCGATAACGGCAGGTATACTAGCCGTTGGCCTCTGGGATACGATCGGCCGCCTCTGGCAGAGCGTTTTCTCATTCCCGCGCATGGCCCGCACTCGCTCATTCTTTTATATCCTGATTAGTGATGTATTCCGTCTGCGCGGACGGAGGGAGGAACCCAACATTATGGCTGCTGCGATCTCGATCCAGGGCCTCACCAAGAAGTACGTGGATGTCTGGCAAAAGCAGGAGGTCATCGCCGTCAACAACCTCAATCTGGAGGTTCAGGAGGGCGAGATTTTTGGCTTTCTGGGACGCAACGGCGCGGGCAAGACCACGACCATCAAGATGCTGCTCGGCCTCGTTTTCCCGACAGCCGGCGACGCGACGCTGCTCGGCAAAGCCATGGGCGACAACTCGGTGAAGAGCCAGCTCGCCTATCTGCCCGAGGAGACCTACTTCTATGACTCCATGACAGGATGGGATCTGCTCGACTACTACGGTCGGCTGTTCCGCATCCCGGAGCCGGAGCGGAGCCGACGCGTGCAGATTTGCCTGGAGAAGGTTCGACTTCAGAAGGACGCCTGGCGGCGCAGCATTCGCGGCTACTCGAAAGGCATGCGGCAGCGCACCGGCATCGCGCAGGCGCTCATCAACGATCCCAAGCTGCTGTTCCTCGATGAGCCGACCTCCGGCCTCGACCCCATCGCCCACGCCGAACTGCGCGAGATCGTCGCCAGCCTCAAGGACGAGGGCAAGACCGTCTTCCTCTCCTCCCATCAGCTTGCGGACGTCGAGATCATCTGCTCCCGCGTCGCCATCATCCATCGCGGCAAGCTTCTCACCACCGGCACCATCAAAGAGCTGACCGCCGGAGAGCGCACCGAGATCGTCGTGCAGGGCAAGGCCGTCACCAACGGGCTGCTCGGCAAGCTCCAGGCCCTCGTCCCCGACACGGAGCGCACAGGTTCCGATACCCTGATGCTTCGCACTGAGGACGATGACAAGATCAGCGCAATCATCGACATCGTCCGCGGCGCAGAGGCGCATGTGCTCTCCATCGTTCCGCATCGGCGGGCGCTGGAAGATGTCTTCGTCGAGACCGTCCGCCGTGAAGAGGCCTCCGCCTGATCCCTGGCCGGCATTCATTCAACCCTCTCGTCCGTCATGCCAACGGCGGGCGGCGCTCCGCTGCACCTGGTCACATGCCCGCACGCGTACGCTGCCAGACGCCACGGACGCATATAAAGGAGTCCTGTTCATCATGGTCGCTATAGCGATTGCCCGCCAGACAGTGCGTGAAGCTCTGCGGCGGCGCGTTTTCTGGATATTTCTCATCGTTGCCGTCTTCCTCATCGGCCTTGGCCCCGTGCTCGGCTTCCTGACGCCCAAGGAGAGCCAGACCATCATGCGCAGTCTGGGTCTCGCGGTCATCCTGCTGGCGGGCCTGTTCATCACCATCGTCACGTGCATCTACCTGATTCCGGTGGAGATCGAGCGGCGCACCATCTACACGGTGCTCTCCAAGCCTGTGCAGCGATTCGAGTTCGTGCTGGGCAAGTTTCTGGGCGGGTTCGCCATCGTCTTCCTCAGCATCGCGGCCATGGGCGCCGTCTTCCTCGCTCTGGTCTATTTCCAGGGCACGACCAGGGGGCCGGATGCGGGCGTGCTCGTCTGGCTCACCTCGGGCAAATTTCCCAAGGAGATGGTGCTCGGCGTCGTCCTCACGTTCTTCCAGATGATGCTTCTGGCTGCGCTGACCATCTTCTTCTCGACGTTCGCCACGCCCGTCCTGAACTTCTTCATGTCGTTCGGCATCTTCATCGTTGGCAACCTCAGCAGCGTCACCGAGTCGCTGACCACCAGCAAGAACGGGCTGACCAGCGCCATCGGCAAGATCATCCACTACATGCTGCCCAACTTCGGCAACTTCAACGTTCAGAACGCCATCATCCACCCGACCACCGAGATCAGCAATCAGGGCGTATTCATTCGCAACAACATCATCTATGCCCTCATCTATTCGGCGGTGCTGCTGATCCTCGCGGTCATCATCTTCGACCGCAGAGAAGTCTGACGACCGGAAACAGGAAGGTCTGAAACCATAATGGCAACTGTCATTAAAAAATATCCCTTCGAAACCGTGCGCAGGCGCATGAGCCTGCTGCCCGCCGTGCTGGCCGGGCTCGGGCTGGCGGCCTTCATGCAGGGCCAGATCGACCCCGATGCGAAGCAGTTCCACCCCAAGGACAACTTCGGCAAAACGGCCAATGGCGGCCTGAACAACGAGTTTCTGCTGCTGCCGTTGCTCGGCTTCCGCGAGGCCGCTGCCGGCCTGCTGTGGGTTCGTTGCGACGAGTTCTTCCACAGCGGCGACTACGATGCGATTCTGCCGCTGGTGCGCCTCATCACATGGCTAGATCCTCATGCCGAGAACGTCTACATCACCGGAGCTTGGCATCTCGCCTACAACTTCACCGATGCCAATGAGCGCTCCGACCGTCGCTATATCGCGCCTTCACAGAGCCTCCTCGAGGAGGGCGTCGAGAACAACTTCGACATACCCGACATCAAGTTCGAGTTGGGCTGGCAGAGATACGACAAGATCAAGGACTTCAAGGGCGCCGAGGAGGCGTTCAAACTGGCCGTCGCAACGAAGGTCAACAAGAACAGTGATGATTTCCCCTACGGCGCGCCGCTGAAGACTCTGCACATCCTGGCCCACACCTACGAGAAGCAGGGACGCATTCCCGAGGCTCTCGAAGAGTGGAAGCTGGCGATAGCGCGCAGCGAAGAGATGCTGGCGCGCAGCCCGAAGGACTACTCCGCCAAATCGCTTCACGAGGCCGAGGTGCGCAACTACGCCGAGAACATACAGCGCTTCAACAACCGCTACAGCACGACAGGCCACGACAGCGTCAACCCCTCGCCCTATCCCGAGGTCCTGGAGCCGCCGCCCGGCAGCGCCGACAAGACCCCCCGCTCCTGGGACGTCGCGTTCAAGCCGGAGCTTCGGATCGTGCGGCCCAAAGTGTTCAAAGTCGGCGGTCAGTTCAACTCTCAGGACGGCGCCCGCATCGATGTCCGAATCACCGACTGGAACTATCAGGACCGCAAAATCACGGGCACGCTCAACGACTTCTCCGTCGATCCCGCGCAGACCATTCTGATCGACAGCATCTCGGTGCGCAAGAACCATTTCGAGCGTGAAATGGACATGAGCAAAGACCCGAAGATGTACAGCTTCAGCCAGGACTTCTACCGCGTGGTCCTCTCCTACAACCCGCGCACCACCGCGCCGCATCTTCTCGACCGGTTCGGGTGGAGCGGCGAGGGCATGACGGACGCGGAGAAGTCGCACGTGTTCATGGACACCGATCCCGACCGCACGGGAACCGCCTACATCGAGGGGCAAGGCGCAGTCCCGCCCGTCTGGGATGGCAAGACCGTGCCGTTCACCAACCACAGCCAGCCGCTCCGCCTGATCAAGGTGACTTACAAAATCAGCCGGGAGCAGATCATGAACCAGAAGCCCATCAGCGAGAACGACATCGTAAGCGTTCAGTGACGATCTGCGTAAGATCTCCGGTGCAGAGAAGGGGAGAGCCAAATCGGCTCTTCCCTTCTCTGCATTTTACCCTGGGCTGAAGGGCTGTGAATGTTAGGAGCGTCAACGGAAATTTGCGAATTTTAGGGTATCATGTACCATTGCTAACCGAAGAACGGCAGAGTTACGCCTTTGCGGGTTCCCCCTGACGGGAGGCCGCAGAGGCTTTGGCGTTCGTGCCGAGCCGTGAGCCGAAGCTACGCCCTGGAATCAACGCGATGCAAAACCTGATACGCTTCATGCGCGAGATACGCGGCTACGTGCGTCTCATCTTACTGATAGCCTGTCTCACTCTCGTCAACTCCGGCCTGAGTCTGCCCCCGCCTCTCATCCTGCGCTATCTCACCGACCATATTCAGCAGCACAGGGCCGTCAATCTGCCGGGCGTCTTTCTACTGGTAGTCGGCATCGCGGTCGGCAGCGCCTTCATCGGCTACTGGCTCACCTACTCCATCACCCTGCTGGGCCAGAGGTTCAAGTTCGAGATGCGCCGCAAGCTCTACGCGCATATGCAGACGCTCTCCCTGGGGTTCTTCGAGAAGAGTCAGACAGGCAAGCTGATGTCGAACATCACCAACGACGTCGCCTCGCTCGATCAGCTCATCGGCGGCGGGTTCGTCAACGTCCTCAACGACACCGTGACTCTGCTGGGCGCGATGGTCATCATCTTCACGATCAATTGGCATCTAGCCCTTGTCGCGCTCTGCGTCTATCCGATCTACGTCATCAACTACCTGACCTTCATCGGGCGCATCAAATTCACCAGCCACGAGGTGCGCGAGCAACGCGAAGTGATCTATGGAGACCTGCAGGAGAAGCTGGCGGGGGTGCAGATCGTCAAGTCGTACGCCAAGGAACGCTACGAGGTGCGGCAGTTCGTTGGGGAGACCCGCAACCTGCTGGGCCTCAACGTCCGCATGACCATGCTGAGCACTGCCCTCTGGACCATCGCCGAGTTCATAGGCAGCGGCTGTGGAACCGGACTGCTGCTCTGGTACGGCGGCAGGCTCGTCATGCAGGGGCATCTGACGCCCGGCGGGCTGATGGCGTTCTACGGCTATATCGGTGGCTATCTCTACGCGCCGACTGTGCGCCTTATCCAGCTCAACGATCAGATCGCCCGCACGAGCACTGCGCTGGGCCGCATCTTCCAGACGCTCGATACGAAGCCCATCGTCAACGACAAGCCCAACGCGATCGACCTTCCCACCGTGCGCGGGGATGTGCGCTACGAGGATGACTGGTTCGAGTATGAGCCGGGGCAGCCCGTCATAAAGGGCATCGATCTTGACGTCAAGGCAGGGCAGATGATCGCCTTCGTCGGGCAGTCCGGCTCCGGCAAGACGACGATGGTGAACCTCCTGCAACGACACTATGACGTCACCTCCGGCCGCATCCTCATCGATGGCCACGACCTTCGCGACATGAAGCTGGAGAGCGTGCGTCGGCAGGTCGGCGTCGTCATTCAGGAGACCGTGCTGTTCAACACGACCATCCGGGAGAACATTCGTTACGGCAAACTGAAGGCGACCGACGCGCAGGTGGAGGACGCAGCCCGTGCGGCCAACATCGCGCACGTCATCGAGGCGCTTCCCCGCGGCTACGACACCCGCATCGGTGAGCAGGGCGTCAAGCTCTCCGGCGGCGAGAAGCAACGCATCG
>JANXLO010000204.1 GCA_025355115.1 Chthonomonadaceae bacterium | reverse complement strand
CGTAGAGCATGTGCTGGTCGAAGGGCTTGCGTGTGTTCTCGAAGCGCTGCCACTTGGCATGGCCGTCGGCATAGACATAGTTCCCTCCCCCTGTGTGACGTTTGCTCGCCACGGCGACAGGGTTGGCCGTGTCGCTGCTGCTCATTGGCACCTCCACCTCAGCGAGCCAGGGGTGATAGTGGACATCACAGAAGTCGGTGTTTTTATTGCCATCGCTCCTTCGCTCGACCACATAAATGGACTGTGATGGGGCGGGTATCTGCGCCAGCGTTGCTCCAAAGAGATAGTAGGCGTTGATTATGTAGCTGCTCAGAGGGCCGGGCGGCGGGGCGCTGTTGCTGAGGCAGTTGCCGCTGGAATCGAGTATGGCTTTTCCATGCGGATCGGGGTCGGAGGGGCAGAGGAAAAGCTGCGTCTTGCTGCTGTCCTTGCTGGCGACATAGGGCAAAATCTTGTCGAAGGGAGAGCCGTAGTCCTCGACTTCCAGTTGAGCGTTGCTGTCGTCGACGACTGGATTGCCAGTGGCGGGGTGCTCTTGCGGATACTTCTCATCGTAGTCCTGAATATACATTGTGAGCGCGGTTCCGATCTGCCTGGAGTTGGACAGGCAGGCGATGGAGCGCGCCTTCTCACGAGCTTGTGAGAAGACGGGAAACAGAATCGCGGCGAGGATCGCTATTATCGCGATCACGACGAGCAGTTCGATCAGTGTAAAGGCACGCGCCAATGCGCGGCCATGATGCGGGAAAGACATGGTCGAGAAACCTCCATGAAACGTGTTGACAATACTGCTGAGGACAGATCAACACGCACGAGGAGGCTGATGAGGTGGGGTCATCAGAGCAGGTCGGAGCGCAGGGATGGTCAATGTGGGGGATCCGACCGAAGCGATTGGGAGCTCGACTGAATGTGTACTCACGGATGTCAACACAGCGTCCATGCCCCGGATGGAGATTGCCGGGGTAGATGCGGGCGCACTACATCGGCTGGATGCACACTGCGCAATTCCGGTGCGGCTCGGCGTTTCATTGCCGGGGCAGTTAGCCATATGGCAAGTTGCCGGCAAGCAGCAGCAGGCGAGAACTGGTTTTGCGGACGACAGAGCAGTGGCGGCTGAGGCGTGATGAAGGGTAGTCGAGCACGGCCACCAACTCGCCAAAAAACAGAGACTCGCCAAAACTGCAATCCAACGATGCCTGGAAATATGTTTGCCCTTCCAACATGAACTCTGTCTTCATTATACCGCATAGCATCTGCCCTGCGTAATTCCTGCTACTGTGGCGGGTTTGCGAGAGGGAATCGCACGACGTGGTCGGGAAACTGATCGCGGCGGGCGCGGCCCCAGCGCATCCACTTCACGTGGCCATCGAAGTAGATGTAGTTCGCGCCGCCGTTGTGACGGTCGTATTTTATCCAGCCCTCATTCGCCCGCGTTCCGGTGCCCCATCTCACGAGCGCCGCCTCTCCGGGCCAGGTGTCGTAGTCGTCCTGGGGCACATAGTAGAAATCGGACGAGGGATCGTCGAGGCCAGCCGAGTTGCGCTCGGAAAACATGATAATGTTTGGATCGGGCAGACCGCTGATGACGGGGTCGGTGGCAAAGCCGGGCAGAACGCCCTCGACGATGTATCGGCAGGACTTGTGGGTGAAGATCGAGTTGAGGGCATAGTTCCACATTGCCCAGTTATACTTTTCGGCAAGGCACTGCTCCCCATTGGGGGCCGCGCCGCATTCTGTTCCAAGAACCGTCACGCCGCCGTTGTAGTCCAGGATGTTGTCCACTTGATGCTGCGACCTGGGACTCCCATCCGAAGGGCAGAAAAGAAGCTGCCTGTTCTTCATATATGGCTGAAAGAAGATGGCCCAGGGCTTTTCGGCGTTGCTGTTGCCCGCTCCGCCGCCGACGCAGCCGTCGACCGAGGAGGGGAGGACGTCTAGCTGAGTTCCGTCGTCGAGGACGAACCCCTCATGATGATGATAAAGAGCGCCGTCGAAGTCCTCCATATACATCTTTGCCGCGGTGGATAGCTGCCGCATGTTGGAGAGGCAGGCGGTCTGGCGGGCCTTCTCGCGAGCCTGCGCGAAGACAGGGAAAAGAATGGCGGCGAGAATGGCGATGATGGCGATGACGACGAGCAGTTCGATGAGCGTGAAGCCATTCATGACCTTACGACCTCTGAAATGCGGCGCGGCCCGGTGAGCAGTCATTGTCAGTACCCCTTTCAGCTTC
>JANXLO010000188.1 GCA_025355115.1 Chthonomonadaceae bacterium | reverse complement strand
CAGCCTGCGCAGCCACGGGCGGACGCGCAGATGCAGGAAGCCCTCCATAATGATCTGCCCAGCCAGGGTGCCGGTGATCGTCGACGACTGCCCGGAGGCCAGCAGCGCCAGCGCGAAGACCGTGCTCGCGACTCCTGTGCTGAAGATGTGGTTCAGCGTCGCATGTGCCTGCTGCATCTCGGTGACCACCAGACCACGCTCGAAGAAGACGGCTGCAGCCATGATAAGAATGGCCGCGTTCACGAAAAACGCGCCGTTCAGCGCCACTATCGTCTCCAGCAAATTGAACTTCATAGCGGTGCGTATGGCCGACGGCTCGCGCTTAACTTTGCGCGTTAGCACGAGCGCGGAGTGCAGGTAGAGGTTATGCGGCATGACGGTCGCGCCCAGGATTCCCAGTGCGATGAACAGATTGCCATGGTTAAGCGCCGGAGTCGTCAGCCCGTGCAGAATGCCGGGCAGGTCAGGCTTCGCGAGAAATATCTCCAGCACATAGCATCCAGCAATTGTGGTGACGAGGGTGACGATGATCGCCTCGATGAGGCGCATCCCGTAGTTCTGCAGAGCCAGAAGAATGAGCACGTCGAGCGCGGTGATCAGGGTGGCCCAGAAGAGCGGTATATGAAAGAGGAGATTGAGCGCGATGGCGCTGCCCAGTATCTCGGCAAGATCGCAGGCGGCAATAGCTGTCTCCGCTCCCAGCCAGAGAGCGAGGACAGCCGGCTTCTTGTATCGCGCACGGCAGGTCTGCGCGAGGTCATGACCCGTCGCCAAGCCCAGGCGGGCGGAGAGCGTCTGCAGAAGCATGGCGATCAGATTGCTCGCCAGGATCACCCAGAGGAGTTGATATCGAAATCGGGACCCGCCCTCGATGTCGGTAGCCCAATTTCCCGGATCCATATAGCCTACGGAGACGAGGAACGCAGGGCCGGAGAACGCCAGCATTCGCCTCCAGAAACCCTTCCCAGTTGGAACGGCTATAGAGCGATTCGTGTTGCCAAGGGCGGAGTGAGTCTCCTCCAGGAGAGCTCTGGTTTCAAGGGGCATTTCCGGAGTCATGGGGCACTCTCTTCGAGAGGAAGCGTGGGCTGCTCGTCAGGTTCGTTTTCGGCGACAAATATCTGTGCGGCGGCGCCGGGAGGCACTCGCACGATTTGGCCTCCTACGCGAAGTACGAAGGCTCCGCCAAACGGCTCCTGCTCTAGAAACTCGATCGTGGCTCCAGGCAGCAGTCCCAGCGGCTTAAGGTACCGAAGCAGATCGGCATCGGTATCGCGGACACGGCGGATCTTCAGGCTGGCTGGCGTACGCTGCGTCGAGAGCGCATGACCGGTAAGAACAGCGACGTGCCCCTCTCGCGTCGGAATTGGGTCACCATGGGGGCAGGTCGTCGGATGGCCGAGCAGGGCATCTATCCGCTCTTCGAACTCTTCACTGATATGGTGCTCCAGGCGTTCGGCCTCCTGATGAACAGCATCCCACGTATATCCCAGAGCCTCAACAAGATAGAGTTCGAGAAGACGATGATGACGGATGATCTCCAGGGCCATCTTCGTTCCCGCTTCCGTTAGTCGCACTCCGTGATAAGGGGTGTGATCGATGAGACACAACTCGGTGAGACGTCTCAGCATCTTGCTAACTGCGGGCGCGCTGACCGTGACGCGTGACGCGAGGTCGTGAGTGGTGACGTTCGGAGAGTCGGCCTGCGCCTTATAGATTGCTTTGATGTAGTCCTCGACAGAGGGAGAAGCCACTGTAGTCACCTCCATATTTACCGTGATTCATTTATGAATGAACCAGGGTTAATATTACAGACAGAGTACCTCAATAAGCGATGACAAGTCAACCGATAGATGCAGTTTTGATGCGAGTGAAAATCGCCCTTGACAAAGCGGCTTTCGTGCCGTATAATACGTAGGCTTCTGTTTGATATGAATGCTCTGGCGAACTGAAAAAAGCGGATTTGAGAAAGTTTCAAATCGCTCTTGACAGCGAGACGGAGTTGGAGTACAATACGGAGGCTTCGCAAAGAGAGACCGCTGAAAGGCGAACAATCGAGCGAATGCGAGAACGGGAACGCTCCCAGTGTTAGGAACGTTCGTAGCCGTTGATCCTTGAGAGTCGTATGAATATGGTTTTGTATGTGCCTGGTTCAAACAGGCATCAATCCGCAAGGGCTGATGTTTTGTGCGAGCCAAAAGTAACCTTGTGCCAGGGGTTCAAAATGTTTGATATCCCTATCCCTTTACTGGGATGGGTTACATCAGTAATCTGATGGAGAGTTTGATCCTGGCTCAGGACGAACGCTTGCGGCGTGCCTAAGAAATGCAAGTCGAGCGGGGGAGCAATCCCTAGCGGCGAACGGTCGCGTAACACG
>JANXLO010000165.1 GCA_025355115.1 Chthonomonadaceae bacterium | reverse complement strand
TGACATGCCGTGCATTTTCAGGGCTCGCTCTACGAGCAGATCGGGCATGAAACGGCTCATCGTCTGCTCGGTGCAACCGTAGGGGAACCCGATCAGGTAGTCGGTCGCGCCGATGAGCGAGCCGGCGATGGACGGGGTGATGCGGACTGTCAGGCGGCTCAGAGCAGGAACGGCATTCGGGTCGAGCCGCACTACCTCCGTCTCGGCGTTTTTGTCCGTGACCTCTCCGGCGAAGGCCGTGATTGTTTCCCTGCCGTGTGGGCGAACGGGCAAGTTAAGCTCGACTCCATCGGTGTACTGGACGCCGTTGGAGCGCGGGGTATAGGCGGTGACTTTCAGCTTCGCCGAGCCGATCCCCTCTGCAGTCACGTTCCAGACCACTTCGCCGACCTTGCCCGAAGCCAGTGTCAGCGACTGCACGGCGGGGCTATTGAGCGTGAGATTTTCTGCGGTCAGATGTACCTGTGCGGTCTGCTCCGCCCCGGTATCGTTGTGGACGAGCGCCACGACGCGTGAAGTATCGTGCTGCGTGAGGCTGCGCGGCATCTGAAGACGAACCAGAAACTCCTTCGAGACGAGCACTTTTTCCGTGGCGCGTCCCAGCCGGGTGTCGAGGGTATGCGCGGTCGCCGTCGCTCTCCACGTCGTCAGATTATCCGGCAGGGCGAAGGAAACAGTTGCCATGCCGCGCTCGTCTGTGATGAGGGTCGGATTCCAGTAGGCGGTGTCCGGAAACTTCTTGCGTGCTGATATCTGCGGCTCCGCCTTGTCCGCGTCGCCCAGATACTGAATGGCAAACGAGTACTCCGTGCTCACTCGATTGTCGCGATCCGGAAAAAAGCTCTCCCTCAGCGCTTTGGGAGTGTCCTGTCGCAGAGCATAGATGGACTCATCGACGACCCCGAATGACAACTCCGCAGGAACAGGCTTGCCCTGCTGGTCGGTCGTCTGAACCGAGTAGTGAATGGCGTCGCCGGGCGAGTACCGCGCGAGCGTCAGTTTGGGCGCGCCGGTTTTAACTCCGCTCGCATCCACCGCTGTGACGCTGCCTGCTGCCTCCCTGTCCGCCACGATCTTGACATTGATCTGCTGGCCGGTCGCCGCGACGCGCAGGGTCGTCTGCGAATTGGCGTAGTGCTTCTGGCGGACATAGCAGGCCGCGAGGAAGACATTGGGGCCATAATCAGCGGGCAGCGGGACATGAGCGATGGTGCTGTGGCTTTTCAGGACAATCGACTGTGTTGCATAGACGCGGCTGCCCTCCACAGTCAGCAGGACGGTCTGCCCGATGCGGCTTGAATTGATGAGCACCCGAGCCGTCTCACCGGGCTGATAGCGCCTCTTGTCCGTGAGCAACGTGAGGTCGGCATACTCAGTATTGAGGTCGCCGCCGTTGTCATCCGCTACCCAGAGGGAGGAGGTGCCGACGATCTTGCGGCCTCCGGCATCGAAAGCCCGAGCCTTGAGATAGAGCTCACCGGCGCGAGGCGCAGTGATGGGAACGGTGACGGAGCCATCAGGCCCGGTCGTCATGCGCTGCTTGCCTGCGGAGGTGTAGCGATACTTGTAGTTTCCCTCCTCGTCATTTCGAATGCGCACCCATTCGTGGTAGCCCATCTCCAGTTCGAGGGCCACGTTCGGGACGGGCTTCCCGTCGTGGTCTCTGGTAATGAGAGTGACATTTGTCGCCGCGCCGGGAGAGGCAACATAGCCGTCGGGCTTCACCGCCAGCCGAAAATCCCCCGCGACGACTTTCGCGACTCCGTCCGCCGAGACCTCCCGATCCTCGCCCTCAGTCACGGTGACGTTTGCGGTGTAGATATCGGCCTGCGCCTCCTCCGAATTGCCATCTCCCTTCGCGACGAACTGAATGACCGCCTTGCCATTTTCATCCAGCACGGCCGCGCCGTCGGAATGCACCTCGCCGTAGTAGCTTTCGGCACCTCCGCCAAAGCCTCCCTCGTCCGGCTCCGTCGCGGCATCTACCGCATCATTTGGATCGTCGGACGCTGAGGAGTAGTCGGCAGAGCTGTAGACGCTGTATTTCAGCTTCGCGCCGACGACAGGCGACCCGAAATAGAACTGCGCCGAGACGATCATGCGCACGGTCTCGCCCTTGCGATAGCGCGGCTTGTCCGGAGCGACACTTACCGAAAACTCGGGCTTTTGATAGGAGGCGATCACGATCTGGTGCGTGTGTTCCTCGCCGTGTACGGTGGCGATCAGCGTATAGACGCCCGTAGCAGCCTCCGGGTCGAGGTCCACCGAGCCGTTGAACGAGCCGTATCGATTGGTCGTCAATTTAGTGAGAAGAATCCGCTCGCTGTCCTTGTCCCGTATCTCGACGGTGACCGGCTCCGAAGCGGGGACGGCATAACGCTTTGTCGGCTCGACGGCATCCGAGTCTCGAACGCGGCGAACGATGCCTTTGTAGGAAATCCTCTGCCCCGGCCGATAGATGGGGCGGTCGGTATAGGAGTGGACAACGTAGTTGCCGTTGTCCTCATTCCGGAAGTAGTCTCTAGTGATGATCGCTTCATCGTCTCCACGCACCGCCAGAGTGGTGATTCTCGCAGCGTCTGCGCTCTCCTCTCCGCCGTCTCCCTCCCCGCTGTCGGAGCTGACAGAGTGGCGCTTGGGTGCAGACTGCGGCAGATCCACTGTGGCGAGTCCGTGAGAGTCCGTGGTAGCTCGCGCGATCACTTTGCCGTTGCGGTAGGCGTGCACGGCGCTGTTCGGCAGAGGCGCTCCGCTCTGCATGTCGACGGCGTAAGCCAGTATCTGCTTCTGCGCCCGCTTCACGATCAGCGCAGTGTCCGTGATCAGCAGCCAGGAGCAGACCGTTTTCTTGGCATGAACCGCGTCGAGCAGGTAGAGACCAGCGGGCAGGCTACCGAAGCTGAGCTTCTGGTAGAAGAACCCCTCCTTGTCGCCCGTGTCCAGCGCGATGTCTCGCTCCTGAATGAGTTTTGGGGCGGCACCCAACCTCGGCTTCAGCAGCTCGGAGGGCAGGGTGGGGGCAGGATCGTACGCGCGTCCGACCGCGTCCAGTTTCCCTTCGTTGTCAGGGTTCTGGAGAAGCGTGGAGAGGCGAGTTCGATAGAGACGCAGATGCATCTTATCGCGTGTGCCCCTGTCGGTCTCGACGTAGCCAGTGAAGCCAAGACCAGGCTTCTCCTTCGTGCCGAAGACTCGCTGATGCTCCTTAATGGCGAACTCCGGCTTGGAGCGACTCAGCATCAGGTCGATGGGGGTCGTTTTGCCCTCCTGAACGGAGATGCTCAATTCCTGCTCGGAGTGGGAAGACGAATTGGCGTAGACGCGGTACTGCCCGGCGGGCAGGTGCGTGACGTTAAATCTGCCCGCCTCATTACTGAGCGTGAACCGGGATTTACGAGCCGCTCCGCTCGCCTTCACTGGGTAGAAGGTGATCTCCGCGCCGCCGACAGCGTGGCTGTTCTCCAACAGACGCACATTGCCTATCACGGTGCCGACAGGAACCTCGTTGGAGAACGCGAATCGAAGTGCCAATCCAATGCATAGCAGCGAAAGCAGCAGTGCGCCATGACGTGGCCAGAGGTGTGAACGGAGTGCGGGGGTCATCGCGCCGCTCCTTCCG
>JANXLO010000153.1 GCA_025355115.1 Chthonomonadaceae bacterium | reverse complement strand
GCGCAGTCCCTCACCCCCGAACAGTTCCGCACCCTCATGCAGGAGTCGGCTCTGATCGCGCAGGCGGTGGGCAGATCACTTTAAAACCAATGTTCCAAACCGTCTATCTTCACAGGACGGAAGCATCGCAAGATTTCCAATCTCCCCACAACAGACAGGAGGACACGCTTTGAGCAGTGAAACCATCGACAGTACAAGCACGGTCAGCGACTACTGGGTAGCGCGCCGCGAGCAGCTATTCTGGGCAAGCTGCATCTCCCTCATCGTAACGGCCATGTCGTTCGCAATTCGCGCCGGCATCATGGGCAAGCTCGAAGCGCAGTTCAGCTTGACCAAAGAGCAACTGGGCATCATCTCCAGCACAGCTTTCTGGGGCTTCGCCATAACGACTGTCATCGGCGGGTGGCTGTGCGACGTCGTGGGAATGGGCAAGCTGCTCACTCTCGCCTTCATCGGCCATGCCGTCGGGATTGCCATGACGGTTTTTGCCACAGGCTTCAACATGCTTTTCCTCGGCACGCTCGCCTTTGGCCTAGCAAACGGATTCGTGGAAGCTGCCTGTAATCCCTTGATCGCCACCCTATATCCTGAACAGAAGGTCAAGAAACTGAACCGATTCCACGTCTGGTTCCCAGGCGGCATCGTGATCGGCGGACTGCTGGGATATTTCATAGGCAACTCCGACATGGGCGGGAAAACTCATAACTGGCAGATTCAAATGCTGACAATGGCTCTCCCGCTTATTGTCTATGGCTTCATGTTCTTTGGGAAAAAATTTCCGAAGACCGAGAGATCCGCTTCCGGCGTCACAATGGGTGCCATGTTCAAAGCGTGCCTCTCACCTGTCTTCATCGTGCTTCTCGCCTGCATGACTCTGTCCGCGGCAACAGAGCTGGTTACCGGCAGTTGGATGCCAAACATCCTGACCTTCACCACCGGCAGGGACGGAATTCTCTTCCTGGTGCTGACCAATGGTATCATGGCCGTTGGCCGCAACTTCGCAGGCAACATCGTCCATAAAATATCCCCCATCGCGATGCTGATCGGCTCGTCTATCTTCTCAGCAATAGGGATATTCCTCCTCACTAAAGCGGACAACGGCACCACCGCGATGCTGGCCGCCATCATCTTCGCAGTCGGCGTCTGCTTCTTCTGGCCCACCATGCTTGGAGTGGTGTCGGAGCGGTTCCCGCGCACTGGCGCACTGGGAATGTCGATCATGGGAGGCATAGGCTCCGTCTCCACAGCGATCTGGCTCCCGATAGTCGGCATCTACTACGACAAGGGAATTAGCGCCGCGTTGAACAACCCTGCGCCAGCTCGACTGGACGCACTCAAGGCCGCTCTTCCTGGCACAACTGATGCATCCCAGTGGGCTTCGGCTCAGGCCGCAGGCGGACGCGCAGGGCTGAACGTGCTCGTTATCATGCCGGTCATTCTGCTGGTCGTCTTCCTCATGATCTTCGCTTACGACAAGTCTCGTGGCGGCTACAAGAAGGAAGTGCTCGTCCAGGATCAGTAGTTCGAGGCAAGATGCTCGAACGATCACTGCGGCGGGGAGGCTTCATGGCGAAACCTCCCCGCCGATTTTGTCGTCGGAACCTTGAGGAAGGAGGGTGGACGCCATGTCGCAGGAACAGGTTTTCGAGGAGCAGCCGGAAGATCTGAAAAAAATCACTCATCGTGAATGGAGCTCCATCAGCCTGCCTGACAGTGATCTCGCGTCCCTGGTCGAACAGCAGCGCGTGACCGCAGAAGTGAATCTCCGTCTCTCCGAATTCCGCCGTCAGCCGCCGTTCAGGTTTCTTGGGAATGCCGTCACGTGGGGAGGCTGCCTTGCCCTGGGAACAGTCCAGTGGCTGAATTCAGCAAACAATCATGCCTTCAATATCCTCCTGCCCACGGCCTTCTGCACTCTCCTCGCCTTCAATGTCACTCTACGCTCTCTTGACAGGGCAAATGCTGCTCTTAAGCTTCAGGACTACGATGTCCGCTGGGTCGGCCCTCTCATCGAAGCGCTTGCCTGGCCCAACAGGCGCGTGCGCGACATCGCAAGGCTGAAGCTCCTCAACCTGCTTCCTCTGCTCACGGAGGCACAGTCCAAAACCCTCAATCAAAGGCGGCGAGATTCTTTAAATCGAATTCTCGAAGAGTGCTCCGACATACCTCTAATGCTGGTTGTCCTGAAGGCTCTGACTAAGGTCGGTGACGCAACCTCCCTGCCCTTCGTCAGCAGATTGACGGATATGAGCGCTTTCACCCCCCGTCACTATCAGGTGCGCAGAGCAGCCCGAATTTGCCTCCCACTGCTCCGTGAGCAATGTCGCCTTCAGTCAGAATGTTCCGCCTCCAATGAACTGAAGCCAGGCGAGATTGGCGTAAAGGACATTTCGTCACTCGGCCTCGAAAATGGCGAAAACCTCTACCCATTGGATCGCAGGATCGCTACGATCGAGGGCAAAAGTTCGCTTTCTCAGCTGGAAGCAGAGCGCGAGAAGGTCTCCCAGCCTGCCGTCCGAACAGCCTTTCTGATTGCCGATTGGTGCATCATTGTTCCCTTCGGAGCGTACGAGTTAATCACGAGTTTGGAACAACGGCACTGGCTTTTTAGTCTTGGCTGGACTGCTTTCACTGCTCTGGCGACACAGTTGTACCGGATTTCGCTCTCCCCCGCCCGCGTGGCGATGATGCGCAAGCAAGTTCAAGAGCGGGACATCAAGGCGGTAGGAGCGTTGGCGGAGGCGTTGGAATGGCCCGAGGAGGATCTGCAATACGAAGCGGGCGCGGCACTCACATTTCTGCTCCCCATGCTGAAAGCCAACAACGCCTCGCTTCTCAATGCTCGCCAGCGCTATAGCCTTCACAAAGTGTTGAATATTCAGAACGTCCGCCTGCATGGCGATCTGATGTTGGCGATACTGCATGCTTTTGAGCAGGTCGGCGATACCGCGGCAATTCCCTATGTCGTGCAGCTTGCCGCCGCAAAGCCCCGAAACAGCTCCGAGGCAGCTGTAGTAAGAGCCGCTCAGGAGTGCCTTCCCTTCCTCCACCTTTGTGCCGGCAACAACAGCGCCAGCCAGTCTCTCCTGCGAGCCTCATCCCAAAGTTACTCGCCAGCGGGGGATAATCTATTGCGCCCTGCGAAAGAGTCGCCTGAGACAAAGCCTGAGCAGTTACTGCGCCCCATAATGCGCGACGACAGAGAATGACTGTGTTCAAGTTTGCTTAAGAGGCAGTGCTCACTTCGCTTCCGGTAGGTATTGGGATTTTGGAAAGGGTTATAGGCGGCGGAGAGATATAGAGTGGAACCAGTTCGAGCGGATCTTCGCCAGGGTCGGCAGCGGCGAAGCGCTTGTCCGCCAGCAGTGCGATGAGAGAGGCTTGAGGCGATCTCTCATCCCCAGTCGAGCCCCGGATATCGAGAGCATCGAGCATTGCCACCAGACGATCACAATAGCGTGGAACAGCTGCCCCGCAAAGCAGAACCTGTTTACGCCCGCTCGCTGTAATCCGCTCCACCAACTGCTCCAGTGATAGCGCTGCTGGCGACGTAATTTCAAGTGGAAGATAGTCTGTTGTGAAATAGAGTGCGGTGAAAACTACGTCCGTTCGGCATGGCAATATGGGAACGATCGCGAAGCCATTCAGACCTCGAAAAGAGTGCGAGAGAGTCTCAAGCCCGTTGATTCCGAAAAGCGGTTTTTTACAGACTGCCGCGAGTGTCTTTGCCGTCATGACGCCGATGCGGGTGCCCGTAAAGGAGCCTGGCCCAATTCCCACGGCGAACGCGGAAACCTCCTCAAGTGTGACGCTCGCACTCCGCAGCACGATGTCTATGCTGTCGGTCAGCCGTTCAGACAGATGCATGTCGTGCCGAAACGTCTGCTCGACTGTCAGCTGGCCATTCTTCATCACCGCCACTCCGCACATGTCTCCAGATGTTTCCAGGGCAAGAACGACCCTGTTCGCTACCCCATCACTCAAGATGCCTGCTCCAGGAGTCTGGCCGCCTGCGGCAGCCTTTTTAGCTGAGCCAGAAGCTGCTTGCTACGCGTGCCGTTCGCCTCGACGCATAGTCGACGTGTGCTCTCATACAACGCCTCGTCTACTTGCTCCACTTCGCTGAGAGCGACAGTCAGCCTGTCCTGCGGTAGCAGATCCAATACCTTATCGGCCCACTCCACGACGATCACGCCTCTCCTCTCGAAGTAGTCCTCGAATCCTAGCTCGTGAAACGCCTCCTGACTGTCCAGCCGATAGGGATCGAAATGGAATAGTGGTGTTGGGCCAAGGTACTCCTGGGCCAACGCGAAGGTCGGGCTAGTGACCGGGTCGGTAATGCCCATCCCGGCTGCAATCGCCTGCGTCAGCGTCGTTTTGCCCGCGCCAAGATCGCCGATCAGAGCGATGACATCCCCGGAATGCAGTTGTGCGCCGAGGGCGATGCCCCAGGCGCGAGTGTCTTCCAAGCTTGTCAGCACATATCGTAACCGTGCGCTTGCACCGTCCATCCGGCTATCCCTGCCCGATCTCGTCGGCAATTCGGCGTGCAGCCTCGACGGGATCAGGCGAGGCGACGATTGGCCTTCCGATCACAAGATAACTCGCACCGCTGCGGATCGCCTCAGCAGGCGTCATCACCCTCGCTTGATCGCCGTGCTCGGCGCCAGCCGGTCGCACACCAGGTGTGACGATGAGAAAATCAGGATCGGGAACTGCCTTGCGGACTGCCGCCACCTCCATCGGAGAGGCAATGACCCCGTCGCAGCCCGCCTGATATGCTTGCAGCGCCAGAAAGGGAACGTACTCATCCAGCGGCCTGTCCACGCCCATATCATTGCGCAGCGCATCCGCTCCGATGCTGGTCAACAGCGTCACGGCGAAAACCTTTGGAGCGGGCACTCGTTTCTCAGCGGCAGCTTTTCTGGCCGTGATGACAGCCGCTTCGAGCATGGCCCGCCCGCCTGTGGCATGCACCGTCACCGACCATACCCCCAGCAGCACGATGCCCCGCATCGCGCCCGCAACCGTATTGGGGATATCGTGGAGCTTCGCATCATAGAAAATGCGGGACGCGCCTGCCTCCCTTATCTTCTCGAGGATTTCCGTTCCCGCTGTATTGATCAGCTCCAGTCCGACTTTGAATACGCCCACATGTTCTCTGAGCTGCGCCGTCAACTGCAGTGCGCGATAGGCGCTGTCCACGTCCAGCGCGCAGATGATCCGATCCTTCGCTTCCAAAATCCCCTCCTGCTCACCTATACCAGAATTGATCCCACGCCTGCCAGAAAGTCTCCGCCTTCGAGACTATTAGCCTTGGATTCACAATCTCCACGCCGGGCTTGCCCATGAAATCGTTCGCTTTGTCCGGCGTGGCAAGCTCGACTGCGAACTCAACCGGAGAGCCAAACTTCAAAGGCTCGGGCCATTTTCTGCTCGCGAGAGCGGCGTAAGTCCGGCCCTCGATCATTGCGCAGGCGTCCGATGCGGGCAGATGTCGTGCGCTGTACCTTCCAAGGCCTTCCTTGACGGCGGCTTCGACCACTTTCTCTCCAAGCAGTGCGCGTACCTCGCGGCACGTTGCAGCATCGCCGGACACGAAGACGCATGGCACTCCGAAATCACCGCAAATCGCCGCGATGATGCCTGATTCTCCCACTAATGTGCCATTGATTCGGGCATTGAACCACGCCTGTGAAGAGACCGTATGGCAGAGAATGCCGTCAGGAGTGCCAGCCATCGCATGCGCCCCAACAAAAAGGGCGGCGTCAAACCCCTCCTCCAACGGCTTCACATATCGCGCCCAGGGATAGCCAAGAACGTAGGAAGCCCCGCTCTCGAGCTGCTCGGGAATCAAGCTCTTGAAGCTCCACGGCCCGCCCGCCCCGTGACCGTCCACAACCACAATCTCAGTGGCCCCTGCCCGCTTGCAACCACGAACCGCGGAATTGATCTCCGCCGTATAGAGCCGCCTGCCCTCCTCGTAGAGCTGCGCACCGCCGTTGACCTGTTCCCAGACGGAAATGCCCGCAACTCCTTCCATGTCGCACCAAATCATGACACGCATCGCATTCCCGTCCTTTGCCAATTAATCTTCACATCCTTTCCACCTACGGCCCCGGTTTTCCTCTCCGGCAGTCAAACAAAAGCCGGAGACACAAGGTATCTCCGGCATATCCACTCGACCTGGAACAAGCATTAGATGCGGGCCACGAGATGCACACTTTGCCAAGGGCTTTCAGGTGTCTTCTTTGTTCGAATCAAATATTGTGAGTGGCTGATCCTCAGTCTCCTCGGTCTGCCAGTTATCACAGTCGAGCCGCTTACAGTGCATCATCTTCCGGTTTGACCCGTTATCCATCTCCACGGTCGCGATGGCCGCGAATTTGCAGGAGAGACAAAGCGAGGGCTCTATGAGGCGCACTATCCGCAGTCTTGTGTTCCCATTGTCCATGATATGTCTCCAGACTCATATAGTATTGAAAGCGATGATGCGGCAAACTATGCCTACGAGGCCTGCATCTCGCATGGACGATATAGTTGTTGTAAGATGATTCAATCGCATCGATAACTGTGCTTCGCGCTTTTCTCAGCGAGTGAAATCTGGTTCGGTTTGACCTCAATTCTGTCGATTGTGTTCCCTGTATTGCACATCCCTTCTACCGAACACTTTCAGCGGATGACGGATTTCAGACCATCGAAGTTGCTAATTGCGGTAGACGTACTGCTCAGTGATTTCGAAGGAAATCTATATCCCCCCGTAGTGCAGACTGTAACATTGTTCGTCACGCTTGCGTCAAACGAACGTAGAGAAGGTTTGACTATGCCGTTCAAAGGTGAGGTTTTTTATATGCCGCCAAACATATTCTGCCTGAATGTCTCGACTCATATGCTGGCATCGCATTTACTCGCTCGCTCGAAGCGGCGTATTTGTATCCCCTGCTCAATCAAGGCCACTCTGGCAGTCAGTACGATTTTGTCAGGACTGTTCATCCTGAACCCTGGAGTAACTCGTGCCGACCCGCCTGTGCTTGGCGGCGCGGCCGTCAGTTCAGCCGCCAGCGACTTCGACAGCCATGCGGGCATGTATACCGATGTGCTGTTCGGGCGCAATGTCAAAGGGCCCTACCTGCTCGCCTGGAAGCTGATACGAGGGGGAAGCGAGACCGTCACTCGTGATGGAGTCGTACTCAAGCGCGATCAGGACTACACATTCGATCCAAATACAGGCGCCATCTCCTTCCCGACTCCACTCAGCCCCAACCAGATAGTCAGAATCATATATTTCGCAGACACAGCAGACGCTCGGCCTAATGTGAGCAGTCTTTCCCTTCCGTTGCAATGGACGCTCTGGAGCCAGAGCAAAAACCACCTGATAATCAACTCACTCTACAAACAGGAGATGCTTGGAACCGACAAAAATCCTCTCAACTCCTCGCTCCAGTTCGTTGGGGGCACCAAGTTCACCCGCGCCTCCGACCTCTCATCCGGCCTGTTTTTCGATCTGCACGGCGGCGACTGGATGGCCAGGAGCGGCGCAAAATTCGCAGAGCATACCAAGCTTGGCAACGCTGAGTTTGGAGCAGGCTACTCCTACGCAGGCGCGCTCTTTACTCAGGGCGATGCGTCCGGGCTTGCGGCGGCGAGAGAGATCATGCAGGCCAATGGGATTTTTTCTCCGCTTGCAGGACTCAAACTCACCGGCCTTGTAAGGGAGACAAACGAGCTGCTCGATGCGGCCAAGCTCAAGCCCGGCGACCGTACGCAAGGTAAGAGAACACTCGAATCAGTGGAGACACTCTCGCTGGCCTTGCCGCAGCGAGGGAAGATCGACGCTACTCGCGGTGCAACGACGGTAACTGACTCCTCGGGCGGCAGCGTGACCACGACCATCGACTCCGTGAAGGTTCAGCGTCAAATTATTGCAGGGACACAGGCAGCAGTTGGATATGAGGCCCAGACGGTCATCCCCACCTCGAAAGCGAAAGGAGAGGAGAAGGACCAGGGCACCTACTCCCAAAAAACTCTCGTTGAAGTGAAAAGCACACCGATATCCCGGTTGACGTTGACAGGCAGCTTCCGCAATGCGCTCGGCGGAGCCAATGCGGGAGACACGCAGGCATTTCACATCGAGACCACTCCCTTCGCATCCGTCAAGCAGTTCAAACTGTCCACGGGCTATGAGGACATCTACCAGGACGGCGGGGCGCAGAGGCGGCGCGAAGCTCTTGTGGAGCTGCCTGCCATTGCTCTTGTCAGGACACAGCTCTCCGGTGGAGTGCAGCAGATCGGCAGTGTAGGCAAAGAGCAGATCGTCGAAATATTGAACGCAAAATCACGGCCATTCCGTTATTTAGAAGTGAATGGAGGGGCGAAGCTTCGGCAGGGAACCCTGGCAGACAACGTCCCCGACCCTTCCATCGTCAGCACTTACAACCTGAAGTTCTCCATTTCCCCCAGCCGTCTGTTGAAGCTGACTGGCAGCGTAATCCACAATCCTGAAGGCGACAGCGGGGCTATCAAACGACTTCTATCGCACTCCATCGGCCTCGAATCCGATCTGGGACTTCTCCTTTTCAAAGGTCAGTACGGCGTAGAGAACGAGTATATGACCGCGCGACTGTCCAACATGCTCAACCTCGGTGTCGACCTGCGCCTGACGAAATGGGATATGCTGACAACTGGCCTGGAAGGCAGGTCTCTTTTCGACAAGGACTTGACCTCCTCGATGACTTACCGCGTTGGGTTTACTCATCGGCTTGGCTCCGCGTTCGACTTCAATGTGAGCGGCAGCTACCGGCAGAACGCCCTCAACGGCAATCCTACGGCTGACCGTCCGGAGATCAAAGCGGAAGCAAAAGTAGGTCTACATTTTTAGAAGATTGTCTGGAGTCCGTGTGCCACTGAAGAGGAAAAACCAATGCCAGACACCGATCAGACTGCCCTTTTTCGTAGGCGAAAATCAGGCATCGATTGTCCGATGTGCCCAGACATGCATACAGATTCGACTGTTGCAGAGCTCACATCCGGAAAAGTTCACCTGCAAAACGACGCTGACTACCGGGGGTATTGCATCCTTATTTTCCGCCGTCATGCCGTTGAGCTTGGCGACCTTTCTGCCGAAGAGCGACGACAGTGGATTGAAGATATCGCGAAGATCGGCACGGCTATCACCTCCATCTGTTCCCCTGCCAAGCTCAACCTGTCCATGCTAGGCAATCTCTGCCCCCATCTCCATTGCCATATCATGCCGCGGTATGTTGGCGACCCGGAGTGGGTTGGCGCACCCGCTTTTCGAACGCCTGAGCAGCGCACCCCCCTGACCGAGCAGGAGTTTACCGAACTGCAAGCTGCGCTGAAAACTGCTCTTGTTTAGGGTAGAATCTGCTAATCAAAATCTAAGAATGGGAGAATGCCCGCATGGGAGATAAGACTTTGCCCGCGGAAACGACCTACCCCGGAGAGATCGTCTTCGGCAAAATCGCTGAGTACCAGGAGGAGTTCGCTGCGGATCCGCGACACCGCATCGCGTTGAATGCGGTCACGAAGACCACGGTCAAAAGCGTAGCGATGAACCGGGCCGCGGTGGTACGCAATAATCATACTTTTTCACACGTCGTCAAGACCGGAGCGGCCACCAGCCAGAACTCCAGCGGGCGATGTTGGATGTTTGCCGGTCTCAACCTGTTCCGTATGCTCGCTGCGAAAGAGATGAATCTTGAGGACTTCGAATTATCGCAGAACTACACGATGTTCTGGGATAAGCTTGAGAAATCGAACTATTTCCTGGAGAGCATTCTGACCACGCTATCGGAGCCTACGGACGGTCGCCTGATCTCCTGGCTGGTGGCCTCCCCCATTCAGGACGGCGGGCAGTGGGATATGTTCGTCAACCTCGTGAAGAAATATGGCGTCGTTCCCAAAGAGGCGATGCCCGAGACGGAAAGCAGCAGCTCATCGAGCATCATGAACGACCGAGTGACCAACAAGCTCCGCGAGTACGCAGGTCAGTTGCGGCAATCTCATGAGGACGGCTATAGCATAGAGCATCTGAGGGCTGAAAAAGAGAAGATGCTGAAGGAAGTCTATCGGATGCTGGCGATCCATCTCGGCGAGCCTCCCGCGTCATTCTCCTGGCAGTGGCGTGATAAGGACAAGGACTTCCACCGGGCCGGGCAGATGACCCCGAAAGAGTTCTATGACAAGTATGTTCGGTTCGATCTCGACTCGATGGTCTGCCTGATACACTGTCCACAAAGCGCGAAGGCATACAATACCCTCTACACTATCGACTATCTTGGCAATGTCATCGGTGGTCATGGCATCCGCTATCTGAACGTCGAACTGGATACCCTGAAAAAAGCGACGACTGCCATGATCAAAGAGGAGAAGCCCGTGTGGTTCGGGTGCGACGTGGGCAAGATGTTCGACCGCGACCTCGGCCTGATGGACACAGACCTCTACGACTACGAAGGAGTCTACGGGACGAAGTTTGGGATGGACAAGGCACAACGATTGGACTACGGGTCAAGTCTGATGACGCATGCGATGGTCTTCACCGGCGTCGATCTCGATGAGAATGGCAAGCCACTGAAATGGCGAGTGGAGAACAGTTGGGGCGACAAGAACGGCGAAAAAGGGTTCATGGTCATGACCGATCCCTGGTTCGACGAGTACAACTATGAAGTCGTCGTCGAGAAAAAGCATGTCCCTCTGGATATTCTCAGACTGCTCGAGACGGAGCCTTCCGTGCTTCCCCCCTGGGATCCCATGGGCTCTCTTGCCGCGGCGGTATAGCTCTCGCGGCATCTTGCCCTGCCCTAACTTGACTTGATCCACAATAGGGCAGGGCGAACATAGTTGCATTCCCCGGACTAAATCAACCCCGTTTGGTTCAGCCACTGTGCGGCTGTAGTAATTTCGGAGGCGGTCAGAGAATGGCCGCCTCTTTCCCATTCGAGCGTGACGTCTGCATTGGCGGATCGGAGCAGCTCTGCAAGCTGTTTTGTCTGGGAGGGGAGCACGATTGGATCGTCTTTGCCCGCAGACAGCAGCACACGCTTCTGATTCAGATCGGGCAGGCTTCCAGGCGTGATGGCGATCATCGGATGGAACAGCAACGCACCGGAGAAGACTTCCGGGTGCAGCAGCAGAATGACCGCTGCGATGTTGGCACCATTGGAGTATCCGACGGCAATCAGTCGCTCAGGGTCGAAGCCGTAGACTGATGCCGCTTCCTCCGCAAATTTTGCCAGATCCCCCGCCCGCTTCACCACATCCTCCTCATCGAACACGCCTTCAGCGAGCCGACGGAAAAACCGTGCCATTCCCCTCTCGAGGACATTACCACGAGGGCTTAAAATATTTGCGTTTGCCGCGAGCATGGGGCCGATGGGCAAAAGATCGTTCTCGTCCCCGCCCGTTCCATGCAGCAGCAGCAACGTAGGGGCATCTGGTGATTCAGAAGCCCTGTAGTGGTGTGTGTAGGCGAGTGATTGAGCATTCATGCGGCACTTCCTCAGTCCAGCAGGCGAGAAGCCTGCTCGTGTTCTCTACGATTTTTAGCGAGCTAATCCAGCATCTCGACTCGATAGCCCTTCGCATTCAGTCCCTCACGAATGAGCTTGATGTGCTCCGCGTCCCGAACTTCCAGCAGCAGTTCCACTCCAGTGGAGCCAAGCGGAACAGTCGGGCTGATGCGGTTGTGCACGACGGAGATGATGTTGCCTTTCAGCTCCGCGATCCCCTCCAGCAACGCCACCAGCCCGCCGGGCCGGTCTGGCACGGAGCTGAAGAAATGCATGTAGCGCTCCGCATGAATCATTTCACGCTCTATCAGCGCAGCCAGGAAATGAGCGTCCACATTGCCGCCCGAAACGGTCACCACAGTCTTGCCTGTCACATGTACTCTGCCTGACATGAGCGCGGCTACCCCAACTGCGCCCGCAGGCTCGACAACAGTTTTGGCTCGTTCGAGGAGCATCAGCATCGCAAGCGCGATCTCCTGATCGTCCGCGGTCACCATGTCGTCGGCGTATTTCTGGATGTATGCGAAAGTGCGCTCACTCGGGGATTTTATCGCGATGCCGTCCGCGATGGTCTGCACCTGTTGATGAGGTAGCAGATGCCCAGCCTTCCAGGAGTTGACCGCGTTAGGCGCGCCCGCAGCCTGGACACCGATGATGCGGATGTTTGGGCGAGCGGCTCGCAGCGCGGTCGCAACGCCGCTGAAGAGCCCTCCCCCTCCCACGCAGATCAGAATGTTCTCCACGTCCGGCACATCCTCGAGTATCTCCAGACCGAGCGTTCCCTGACCCGTTATAATGCCGTCGTCGTCAAACGCCGAGACGAACACGCAACCATGCTCCGCGCTGAAAGCTTTCGCGGCTGCCACCGCTTCGTCGAAATTCGCGCCTTCCAGCCGCACATCAGCCCCATAATGGCGGGTGGCCTGAATTTTGGCGATGCTGGCAAAGATCGGCATGAAGACGGTGGCTCGGATGTTAGCCTCCCTGGCCGCGAGGGCGGTGCCCTGCGCATGATTGCCTGCCGATGCCGCCACCACCCCTGACTTTCTCTCCGCCTCAGTGAACGTGCTTAGCCGATGCGTCGCCCCCCGTATCTTGAATGAACCGGTCCGCTGGAGATTCTCCATCTTCAGACAGAGCTCATCCGCTCTCAAGCCGCAGCGAGCCGCGATGCTCTCTGAATAGAAGATCGGCGTATGGTGCACTGCGGAGCGGACGGCAGGCCAGGCTGCCTCGATGTCGTCGTGGGTAACCATGAGACTGCTCTCTTTCTTGACTTTATGACATTACGTCCGGTATGCTGACAACATTGCAAACCATAGGAGACATGAACAGTTGGCAGGACAGACCCCGTGCGAGCGACAGGAAAAGTGGGAGATCGAGAGCCTGGCGGATTGGGCGACCAAATCGGCAATGTCACTCGGACGCGAACGAGCTGAATCTCCGGATCCGGTTCGCACGGCCTTCCAGCGCGATCGCGACCGTGTGCTGCACTCGAAAGCTTTTCGCCGACTCAAGCACAAAACACAGGTCTTCATCGATCCCGAAGAGGATCACTTTCGGACACGCCTCACTCACACCTTGGAAGTATCACAGATTGCCCGAACGGTGG
>JANXLO010000133.1 GCA_025355115.1 Chthonomonadaceae bacterium | reverse complement strand
TACGGATTTTGCCCTCCTGCTTTAAGGCCCGCAGCCAATCAAAGCAGTCACCCCGACGGAACTCCTCAGTGGGGATACAGTGAATCTGCTCCAGGTCGAGAGCCTCCACCCCTAACCGCTTGAGGGAGGCTTCGACATGCTGCCGAAAGGCGGCTTGTGTGAAGTTTCCCGGCCAGCCCGGCTCGGGAAATCGGCCTAGCTTCGTGGCAACAGTCACTTTCGCGTTTGTCTGCTGAAGGAATTTCCCGATCAGAGTTTCGCTGCGCCCCAGCCCATAGACGTCCGCCGTATCGAAGAGCGTGACTCCGCTCTCCACGGCAGCCCTCAATATCGAGAGCGCATCCTCTTCGCTCAACGCTCCCCAGTCTGAGCCGCCGAGCTGCCAGCAGCCAAGCCCCACCTCCGACACCTTCCCGATGCTCCCTGAAAAATCACGATAGTGCATGTTCGTCTCCTCAAATCTTTGAACTTCAATTCAGAGCGGCAACGCCTTCGAGACTGAGGCTGAACGCACCTCCTCGGCGGACACTTCCTGCCCTCGCTGCGCGGATAGATAGATGCCCTCCGATATCAGCATAGTGTTGAGTGCGATTTCCGCTGTCGGCAATAGATTAACCTCTCCACGCAAGGCGGCGACCCAATGATGCTGAGAGCTGCCGTAATGTACTCCCTCTCCGTGAAGAGCATTCCATCGGAAGCGCGCCGTTCCCAGATCGGTCTTCGAGCTCAGGTCGAGCTCTCCGACCGCGCGATGGAAGCTGAAGGGGCGAAGCCGGATGCCGCCCTTCGAGCCGAGAATGCTCGATCCCTCCAGATTGTCCATGTGGATCGCCCAGGCCTCGATGATGTCCAGGGTGAGTTCGTTCGCGAAGCGCACAAACCCTAGTCCCAGCTCCTCGACGCTGTAGCCGGCCGCCTCACTCCGCTCGGCATTCATCGCCAGCTTTTGATAGGTTTTGCCGCTGATGCGCTCCACAGTGGGGTTCCCCAGCAGATAGAGCAGCTCCGAGATATGGTAGACGCCCATATCGTAGAGTGCCCCGCCGCCAGACACCGGCTGCTGCACGAAAGAGGGCTTGCCATAGCCGTCAACGAAGGGCCGTCCACGCCTGCGAAAGCCGGTAGATCGTGCATGATAGATGTCGCCCAATTCCCCGGCATCAATGAGCTCTTTCGCGGCGCGCGCCTCGTCCTCGTAGAGGAAAGCGAGCTGTATGTGGAGCATTTTGCCCGCCGCCCGCGCCGTCTCCAGCATGGTGAGAGCATCGCGATAGGAGCCTGCCATCGGCTTCTCACAGTAGACATGCCGGCCCGATTCCAGCACCGCCAGAGTTCCGGAGACGTGCAGGTTGTTGTGCAGGCAAACGTCCACCGCGTCCAGGTCGTCCCGCTCAAGCATCTCCTTAGCGGAGCAGCATATATTGGGAATTCCGAACTTCTCCGCTGTAGTGCGCCCGGCAACCTCATCGATGTCGGCGCATGCAACTACCTGGACGCCTGGAATATTCGCGTAGTTCGTCAGATGCTGTTGCGCTATCTGGCCACACCCGAGCACCCCGATTCTCACAGCATTTCGACTATCGATTAGTTCCCTCCTCATGGCTTTCCACTATCTCTATGTTCATTCGTGCCGTCTTTCGTCGTACGTCGGCAAGTGGTCTCACCACCGCTAAAACAGGCTGTCCGTTCGTGAGCAGTCACTGCTCCCCTCCAGCTTAACAGGAGATACGAGAAGGCAGCGCGAAGGGCAATTTCATGCTTCATACACATATACAAGGTGTGGTCGAGTGTGCTATACTCTACCGCACTTGATGGAACCTTAGGCCGTCCGCGGAACTGGGAAACAAGAGCACCCTCCCGCGAACGCTGCCCGATGTGCCAGGTCAGAACCGACTCATCGCCAAGCTGCCAGGGAGTGTAGGGAACCCTCCGAATTGTGGGGGACGGGGAGCTATTGGCGATGGCGGAGCACGAATTAAAAATATTTGCAGGGCCAGGAAACCCCGTTCTGGCCAGGTCGGTGGCGAATTGGCTCAAAACTCCCCTCGGCGCGATGCACTACGAGCAGTTCCCGGACGGCGAGAACTATGTACGGTTCGATGAGAGTGTGCGCGGCGCAGACGTCTACTTCGTGCAGCCCACCTGCCCACCTGTAGACACAAACCTCGTGGTTCTCCTTGAGGCGATCGACGCACTCAGCCGCGCTTCAGCATGGCGAATCACGCCGGTCATCCCCTACTACGGCTACGCCCGGCAGGAGAAAAAAGACCGTCCCCGCGAGCCCATCACTGCAAAGCTGATTGCAGACATCATCACTGCCGCTGGTGCCAATCGAGTGATGTGCCTCGACCTTCATGCCGACGCCATTCAGGGGTTTTTCAATATACCCGTAGATCACCTTACAGCGGTCAACCTGTTCACGGACTACTTCAAGCAGAAGATGCTCGACGGCCTCGAAAACGTGGTCGTCGTTTCTCCCGATGAGGGCCGCGTGAAAAAAGTGCGCAAGGTGGTGCAGGTGCTGAAGGCCCCGTTAGCGGTCGGCTACAAGCACCATCCCGCGCACGATGTGACGGAAGTGACGCATCTCGCCGGGGATGTGCGAGGCAAGAACCCGGTGATCGTGGAGGATATGATCACGACGGGCGGCAGCATCATCCAGGCCGTCGACGCGCTTCTCGAGCATGGAGCGAACCCCTGGATACACATCGCCGCGACGCACGGGATATTCGCTCGCGACGCGGTGGAGCGGCTCTGCTCACGTCCCGAGATCGCCGAAATCGTCATCACCGACTCCGTACCGTTGCCGCCGGAAAAGCGGCATCCGAAAATCAAAGTGGTCTCCGTTGCCTCCCTGTTCGGCGAGGCTATTCACCGCGCGAACAACGACCTCAGCATCACATCACTATTCGATTAAACTGAAACCGTACGCTATTGCCGCACAGAAGACAGACGAGTGAAGGGCCGATTATCGGTTCTTCGCTCGTCTTTTTTGCACTCGCGACGTGTTCAGGAAGCCTGACGCATCTCGCTGGCCTTTTGCAGCAGAGGTGCGCGACGGTCGCTCACAGTCTCCGCCTCGATGATGCAGCGCTTCACATCGTTTACGGAAGGGAGCTCGTACATGATGTCGAGCATCACCTCTTCGATGATCGTGCGAAGCGCCCTGGCTCCTGACTTCCGCGCTATGGCCTCACGCGCAATCAGATGCAGGGCTTCGGCTTTGAAAACTAGCTCGACGCCATCGAACTCCATGAGACGGGTGTACTGTTTGACCAGGGAGTTTTTTGGCTCGGTGAGGATCTGCATGAGAGCGGCTTCGTCAAGCGCATCCAGGGTAGCCACGACGGGCAGACGACCGATGAACTCCGGAATGAGGCCATATTTGAGCAGATCCTCTGGCAGAACATGCTGAAAAATGCTACCCTTCTCTGCCTCGCGCTCGGCCCGCGTGATGACATCGGCTCGCAGCCCCATCGTGCGTGCGTTCCGTCTCCGGTCAATCGTCTCGGCAAGCCCCTCGAAGGCCCCTCCGCAGATGAAGAGAATGTTGGACGTGTCGAGCTGAACATACTCCTGCTGCGGATGCTTGCGCCCGCCCTGCGGGGGAATGTTGGCAACGGTGCCCTCAAGAATTTTGAGCAGAGCCTGCTGAACGCCCTCGCCGCTCACGTCGCGGGTTATCGAAGTGTTCTCGCTCTTGCGAGTTATTTTGTCTATCTCGTCGATGAAAATAATGCCGCGTTGAGCATTGCGAACCGTCTGCTCCGCGTTGGTGGAGGTTGCGTCGGCGGCCTGAAGAAGCTTGAGAAGGATGTTTTCGAC
>JANXLO010000114.1 GCA_025355115.1 Chthonomonadaceae bacterium | reverse complement strand
TGCGCGGGGCGCGCGACCAGCGCATTCGAGACGTCCGTGTGATCGATGACGAGGGTCAGCCGATCGGAATCATGCCGGCTCGAGATGCGTTGCTCATGGCCCAGGAGAAGGGCCTAGACCTCATCGAGGTCGCCCCACAAGCGCAGCCGCCCGTGTGCCGAATCATGGACTACGGGAAATATAAGTACGAGCAGGGCAAGCGGGAGCGAGAGCAGCATAAGAAGTCGCGCCAGCAGGAGATCAAGGGCATTAAGATGCGCCCGGTCACGCAGGAGCACGACTTTCAGGTGCGCGTCAAGCATACCCAGGAGTTCCTGGAGAAGGGCGACAAAGTCAAGGTCACCATTCAGTTCAAAGCCCGCGAGATCACCCACCCGGAGATCGCCCGCAAGCTGATGGACAAGATGATCCTGGCCATCGCAGATCATGCCATCATCGAGAAGCCGCCGTCGTTGGAAGGCAAGATGCTGACAATGATCCTCAGCCCCAAACCCTGAGCCTCACCCTGAACTGCGCCGCACGTCGCTGGGAAGTCGGGCCGCCACCCGGCTTCCCTTCACCTGTGTCAAATCGTTCGGCGATCCTGCCCTGAACTCCAGGCCAGTTCGCTGCACTCATTCCATAGAGAAGACGCCCGCCGCGGGCGACAGGGTAACTCCGTTCATGAAGGTTAAGAAGAATAAAATCAAGACCCGCAAGACCGTCGTCAAGCGGTTCACCAAAACCGCCACCGGCAAGCTTATGCGCGGCAAAACAGGCCTCAACCACCTGATGCGCAAAAAAGACCCTAACCGAAAGCGCAACCTCAACAACGACGGGCAGCTTTTCAAAGGCGACCTGAAGCGCATCACAAGAATGCTTGGCAAAGGCCTCGATTAGCCGCTCGCTGCAGCTCCCTGCTTCGAAGGGAACGACGCTGCGCCGACTGTTTTCTGGAAAGGAAGTTTTTATATGCCGCGCGTAAAACGTGGTACGATGACCCATAAGCGCCATAAAAAGGTGCTTGAAGCCGCCAAGGGATATTGGGGCGGCAAACGTAATCTGTATAAAACGGCCCATGAGCAGTTCATGAAGTCGGGCAACTATGCGTACCGGGATCGCCGCAATAAAAAGCGCGAATTCCGCGCGCTCTGGATCATCCGCATCAGCGCGGCCTGCCGCGCCGAGGGAATCCAGTACTGCCGCTTCATCGAAGGCCTGACGAAATCCGGCATCACCCTCGACCGCAAGGTCATGGCGGAGATGGCCATCAGCGATCCTGCTTCGTTTTCGCAGCTCATCGCCCAGGCGATGAGCGTGCTGACCTCAGCGGGAGAGCCTGCGGCGGCCTGAATATAGCCCCGCATCGGACACCAATCTGAAGCCCAGCGTTCCGTCAGGACGCCCCTTTTCGGACTCTCCCGCACTCGCATTTGGAGAGGGAGAAACAGGGGCGTCTTGTTGTGTCTGGAGAAACGAACATTATGTCGGACAGCATCATGCAGCAACGGCAGGAGGCGGAGGAGGCTCTGCGCGGAGCCTCGAGCGTCGCGGAACTTACTGCCGCAGAAACCAAATATCTGGGCCGCGACAAAGGGCTGAACGAGCTGCGGCGGACGCTTGGCGCACTGCCCAAAGAGGAACGGCCCGCCTTCGGTGCGCGCATCAACGACGCCATCGCTCAACTCTCCGAGCAGTTCGCCGCGAAGCGAGCGGAGCTTCAGGCGTCGGAAATGCAGGCACGGCTTCGCGACGAAGCCATCGATGTCACCCTCCCCGGAAGGCCCTATACCGCCGGACGTCTGCACCCTCTGACTCAGACTTCTGATCGAATCAAAACTGTGCTCGGCGGCATGGGCTACCAATTCGTGGACGGCCCGGAGCTTGAGGAGCACGACTACAACTTCGCCGCGCTCAACTATCCCGAAGACCACCCGGCAATGGATGAGCAGAGCTCCTTCTTCGTCACCGACAGCCGCCTCATGCGGACGCAGACCACAGCGATCCAGGGCCGGATGATGGCACAGATGTCCCCACCCTTTCGGTTCGCCACCATCGGCCGCTGCTTTCGGTACGAGGCCGTGGACGCAACGCATCACCACACGTTTCATCAGGTCGACGTGTTCATGGTCGATGAGAAGATTTCCATGTCTGACCTTAAGGGCACGCTCGGCGCATTCGCCCGCTCCATGTTCGGCCCGGAGACGCTCGTGCGCTTCCGTCCCGATTTTTTCCCTTTCGTGGAGCCGGGAGTGGACTACTCTATCTCCTGGCAGGGCCGATGGCTCGAGCTCGGCGGGGCGGGTCTGATTCATCCCAACATCCTGCGAGCGTACGGAATCAACACCGAGCGCTACAGTGGCTTCGCGTTCGGCCTTGGCATCGAGCGGACTCACATGATTCGGACGGGCGTCAGCGACCTGCGCCTCTATCTGGAGAACGACCTGCGATTTCTGCGCCAGTTCTGAAAAACCGGCATGGCAAACAGTTTGAAGTTTGCGAGGAAACACTATGCGCGTACCACTGGAATGGCTGAAGCAACTTGTGGCCGTAGAGGCCTCGGCAGAAGAGATAGAGACTCGTCTCACGATGGGCGGCCTGGAGGTCGAAGGCATCGAGGAGTCCGCTATCGGCCCTGTGCTGGACGTCTACATCACGCCGAACCGCGGTGACTGCCTGTCGATGTCAGGCGTCGCGCGGGAGGCTGCCGCCCTCTATGGTGCGCCGTTGCATCTGCCGTCCCCGCCCCCTTCCCGCGAGGGCGGCGCGGTGTCCGAAATGACGTCGGTGACCATCCTCGATCCCGACCTCTGCCCTCGCTATGCGGCGCGGATTGTCAGAGGCGTGAAGATCGGCCCCTCCCCGCTCTGGATGCAACGTCGGCTGGAGGCGATGGGACAGCGGCCTATCAACAACGTCGTCGATGTGACGAACTACGTCATGCTGGAGATTGGCCAGCCGCTCCACGCCTTCGACCTCAGCAAGCTGGCGGAGGGACGAATCATCGTGCGCCGCGCCGAGGAGGGTGAGAAGCTCGTCACGCTGGATGAGATCGAGCGGACGCTCCAGCCCGAAATGCTGGTCATCTCTGACGGGGAGAAGGCGGTCGCAATCGCGGGCGTCATGGGCGGTCTGCACTCGGAGGTCTCCGCAAGAACGACGGACGTGCTGATTGAATCCGCACATTTTCAGCCTCTCTCCGTGCGTCGCACCTCGCGGCTGCTCGGCATTCGCACCGAGGCCAGCTATCGATTTGAAAGGGTCGTGGATCCGGACGGCGTACGGCGAGCGGCGGATCGAGCCTGCGAGCTCCTTCAGCAGATGGGCCAGCCCGCTCCGGTCGAGGGCATCGTTGACGTCTGCCCCTCGCCCATCACGCCTCGTACGGTGACTCTACGGGTGACGAGGGCAGCGGAACTACTCGGCATGGATCTGACATCGCACATCTGCGCGGACAGCCTCCGTCTGCTCGGCTTCGACGTCCTAACCGAATCGCATGGACCAACCGACACTCTGCACGTCCAGGTGCCCTCTTTCCGCCCCGACATCGTCCTCGAAGAGGATCTGATCGAGGAGATCGGCCGCATCTATGGCTACGAAAACATCCCGGAGACTCTGCCTGCCGGAGGTGCCACGCAGGGCGGCGACAGCGAAGAGGGCATTTTTATTACGCGCCTGAAGCGCACTCTGACCGCCTGCGGCATGCAGGAGGTAGTTACTCACAGTCTTGTCGCGCCCTCGCTCTTCGAATCCCCTGCAGATGCAGACCGCCTCGTCGCGGTGCGAAACGCGCTGTCGGCGGAGGTCGGCGGGCTTCGGAGATCGCTGCTTCCCACGCTGCTCGACGCGGCGCAACTCAATGCAAGGCAGGGCCAACGTCAGCTCGCGCTGTTCGAAGTGGGCCGAGTCTGGCAGAATGAGCCGACGGACGACGGCCCTGTTCCTGTCGAATACATCGCGGTGGCCGGTCTTTTGGCTGGCCCTATGGGCGAGGCGGGCTGGCAGAAGGACACAACGCGAATCCCCGCCGATTTCGCAATGGCACGGGGAGTGGTTGAGAGGCTATTCGCGGATCTCGGAATTGTTGACGCGACTTTCCGTGCCCTGCAGGATCGCGCCGAGCAGTTGCCGCAGTTCCATCCTGGCCGCACCGCCACGATCAGTCTGCGTGGAGGGCATCCTGCGGGCGTTATAGGCGAGGTACATCCTGCGGTCGCAGCGAAGCTGGATATGCGAGAGCGTGTCGTTCTCTTCGAAATCGGACTGAACGCACTGCAGGAGGCCGCAACCAAGACTTCCCACGGCTTCACGCCCCTGACGCGCTTCCCCTCGGTATCGCGTGATCTGGCGCCGCGTCTTCCCGAGGAAGTCACGTATGCAGCGGTCGCCTCAGCCGTGCGCACCGCCAATGTGCCACTGCTGGAGGATTTTCGCCTGACCGACGTGTTCCGTGGCGGACCAGTCCCTGCGGGCACGAAGAGCCTGACGGTTTCCCTGACCCTACGAGCCGACGATCACACGCTATCAGAGGCGGAGATCACGGACGCTCTCACCAGAATTCGCGCGGAGCTGACTGAACGCTGCGGCGCAGTTCTATCCTGACGGGCTCCAGGAGACGCAGCTCCTCGAATGGCTTTGTCTCATGCAGGGATGAGATCGAAGAGGGCAATTTCGGGGGCGGAGTTGATGCGTAAGGGAACATGCACCGTGCCCAGACCGCGCGATACATAGAGGCGTCCGGGGGCGTTCGGCTCTCGATACCAGCCGCGCATAAATCGGGTGTTGCCCCCGACGATAGCATCTGTTATGAGCGGGATATTTACCTGCCCGCCGTGTGTATGTCCGGCAAGCGTTACGCAGGGATAATGACTGAGCAACGGGAACAGCATTGGATTATGAGTGATAGTGATCACACCCTCCTCCTGCTCAACACGCTCAAACGCCAGGGGCAGGTTCGGGTTTCCAGCATGCCCATCGTCCACCCCGACAAGACGCAAATTGTGCCCCAGTCGAACGCTGCGATTGGTCAAAAGCACGATCCCGATGTCGGCGAGATGCGCGGCGATGACCGGGGCGCCAGTGTTATGGTCGCACCAGTAGTCGTGATTGCCGAGCACGGCGTAGCGGCCCATTGGAGCGCGCAGATCAGCGAGGTGACGCATGCACGAGTCGGCGTAGCCGGATGAGCGCGTCACAAAGTCGCCGGTCAGCAGAAAAAGGTCGGGGCGCAGGGCGTTGGCTTGAGCGACAATCTGGGCGATGAATGACTCCGAGACGCACCAGGACCGGTGAAGATCGGAGAGCTGAACAACGCGAAGCGGGCCGGACAGTCCGGGAATTCTGACAATATGGCGTGTCAGCGAGAGGTGGCTCGTCTCTTCATTGCCTTGCACCAGAACGGCTGCTGTGAGCAATCCAAGATTTCGCAGCGCGAAATCTCGCCGTGAGATGCGCTCTGCGGGCTCAGGAGCAAGAAGTTCAGAGTCAAGAGCCTCTTCAGACGTTGTGAGAACGGTTGGTTTTCGGTGGATCATGGTGAATTTAAACGGCGCATCCAGTGACGCGCTCAGTTGATATGTACGCAGCATTGCGGGGAATCTTCGCCCCGCAGCAGAGGAGAGGGCGAATTTCATGAAAGTGGGCATCATAGGCTTGCCGCAGACAGGCAAAACCAGTCTCTATAACGCGCTGACTCGGTCGGCGGTGGAGCTCAATCGATTTGGCGGGGGAGAAGTCAATGTAGGCGTGATCGGCGTTCCCGACCCGCGCTTCGACTACGCGGTGGCGCAGTGCGCGCCCAAGAAAATTTCGCCTGCGACGATCGAAGTCACGGAGGGCGGAGCCAGGGTAGAGCGCGCCGAGCAGCAGGACCGAGGCGATAAGTTTGGCACCGACTTTTTCTCTGCCGTCCGCAATATGGATGCGCTGATCCTGCTGGTTCGCGCTTTCGACGACGCTTCTGTCACCGTGCCGGAAGGCGGAATCAATCCGAAGCGGGAAGCGGAGCAGATCAATGAGGAGCTGATGCTCGCCGATTTGACCGTCATCGAAGGGCGCCTGGAGAAGCTGGAGAAGGCCCGCCTCCAGAAGCGTCAGACCAACGCGGAGGCGGCGGAGCATCAGGTGATGAACCGGATGAAGGCGCACCTTGAGGATCTGAATCCGATTCGCTCCTTTCAAATGACGGAGGACGAGGCTCGCTCGGTGCGAAGCTATGCGTTCGTCTCGGGCAAGCCTCTCATCCTCGTCGCAAATGTCGGGGAGGGTCAGGCTGGCGAGGCGTCTCCAGCCATCATCGCCTCGCTCGCGGAGTATGCGGCCTCGCTCGGCGTCCCGCTTGTCTCGCTCTGCGCGAAGGTGGAGATGGAGGTCGCGCAGATGGAGCCCGCCGAGGAGCGTGAATTCCTGGAGGCGATGGGCATTATGGAGGCGGCCCGGGACCGCTTGATTCGCGCGGCTTACTCCGCGCTCGGGCTGATCTGCTTCTTCACCGTCGGCGAGGACGAGGTGAGGGCCTGGACCATCGTCCGCGGCACCAACGCGGTCGGCGCCGCGGGCGCCATTCACAGCGATCTAGCTCGCGGCTTCATCCGGGGCGAACTGGTGGACTTCGAGGATTTCCGCGCCGCAGGCGGCTGCTGGGACGAAGCGAAGGCCGCCGGAAAAATGCGATTGGAAGGCAAGGAGTACATTGTCAAGGACGGCGACATCCTCCACATCCGCTTCAAGGTGTAGAATCTTCAATCGAGGAGTCATCATGCCTGCAACGTCTCGTTTTCGACGCATTTTGCTGTGCCCGAACGCATTTAAGGGCAGCCTTACCGCCAAGGAGGCGGCGGCGGCGATGGCGGAAGGCGTTAGGCGGGCAGGCGCGTTAGAGACGGTCTGTCTGCCGCTGGCGGACGGGGGCGATGGCACGCTGGAGACGCTTGTCGAGGCGACCGGGGGCACATTCCACCATGCCATCGTCAGCGATTCTCTCGGTCGGCCGGTCACCGCGATATGGGGCAGGCTCGGCGGCCAACGCAATAACACGGCCGTCATCGAGATGGCCCAAGCCTCTGGGCTGCGCCTCCTCAGCGAGCAGGAGCGAGACCCTCTTCACGCGTCGAGCTACGGTACCGGCGAGCTTATGCGGGCCGCACTGATGGCAGGCTGCGACACACTGTTGGTCGGCATCGGGGGCAGTGCGACGACCGACGGCGGCGCGGGCATGGCACAGGCCCTCGGCTTCCGTCTGCTCGACTCCTCCGGAGATGATATTCCGCC
>JANXLO010000106.1 GCA_025355115.1 Chthonomonadaceae bacterium | reverse complement strand
TTGGAGAGACGAGTCAGGAAGTTTTCCGAGACGATGGCACGCCGCGAGGCTGTTGCGAAAGTCCGGCCAGCCGTGGCGCCGCTATAGCAGGAATCGGAGATGAAAATGATGCGTTCCGGGGTGAGCCGTTGGAAGATGGTTTCGATCTCGCGCATCGGGGTCATCCTCCCACAAATGCACTCCGTCCACGTGGTAGTTGACGACCTGCATCTCGCGCGCTTCGACGGCCTGACGCACATTGAGAATTGTATCGCTGTCCACTGTCCCAATCAGGCCATTCCAGATGTCGGCTGAATCCAGTCCATACCTGTACTTGCAAGACTCTAGATAGCCGAAGACGTCCATCTTCCCTTCAGCCAGCAGACCATGAAAGCTATACGACGCGACGGAAATCTTCACCTAACTTCCTCCCTACCGTGATGTTTGCCTATACGCCACGGGCATCCCAATCCCCTCCCTGCAGCCAGAAGGGGAATAGACAAAAAAATGCTGCCGGGCAGTCCGGCAGCATCTAAGATCAGTGACGCGAAAGGCGCGTCACCAGGAGTAGTCCTCCGGAGAGGTCTTGAATTTCGGGAAGATCTCGTCTAGCTTCTTGGTGATGTCCTCTGTGATGTCGATCTCCAGAGCGCGAAGCGAGCCTTCCAGCTGATCCATTGTGCGCGGGCCGATTATCGGAGCGGTGATGACCGGATTTTTTAGCATCCAGGCCAACGCCACGTCAGCGGGCTTCTCGCCGAGTTCCCGGCAGTAGTTCTCCCAGGCTTCTATCTTCGGGCGGTTGGCCTCGATCTGCTGCTGCATTCCCTCGGAGGCGCGGCGTCCCTGCTCTGCCTTCTCGAGCACTCCGCCAAGCAGTCCGCCGCCGAGCGGGCTCCAGGGAATGATGCCAAGCCCGTAGGCCTCGCACGCCGGAATCACCTCGCGCTCGATGTCGCGCCGCATCAAATGGTAGATACTCTGCTCGGAAACAAGGCCGAGTGACTTCCGCGCTTTCGCCGCCTCGTTAGCCTGAACGATATGCCACCCAGCGAAGTTAGAGGAGCCCACATAGAGAACTTTCCCCTGCTGCACCAGCAGATCCATCGCCTGCCATATCTCCTCCCAGGGAGCGTCACGCCAAACGTGATGCATCTGATAGAGGTCGATATAGTCGGTTTTCAGCCGGCGCAGGCTGTCTTCGCAGGCTTTGCGAATGTGTAGCGCGGAGAGGCGGCTCGTGTTGGGCCACTCCCCCATGTCGCCATAGACTTTGGTCGCGATGACCACTTTATCGCGCCGTCCATTGCCCTGCTCCCACCATCGCCCGATGATCTGCTCGGTGACGCCTTCGCCTTTTTTCCAACCATAGACATTGGCAGTGTCGAAGAAGTTGATACCTAGGTCAAGGGCTTTGTCCATGACGGCGTAGCTATCCGGTTCGGTCGTCTGCGGCCCGAAATTCATGGTTCCGAGGCAGAGGCGGCTCACCTTCAAAGCTGTACGGCCCAGTCGTGTGTACTGCATTACTTTTCTTTCCTTCCAGAGAAATGAATTGTCACGGCAGATTCGACGCGACTTCACTCTTTTCCTGTCTGGGTCGAGGAGAATACATAGCGAGTGGAGGCGCTTACGCCGCAAGTTCGATTCAGCAACTCCGTCAGTGCTGGAACTGACGGAGTTGCTGAAAAAAACTCCAGTTCCAGCACTAATTGAGCTTGCCGCCACCTCTACAGGAAGCTCAGGAGGCGTTCGAGGGGAACTCCGCCAGGTTTTGGAGGTCGGTCATGTGATGGTCGAGGAGATCCATTAGCTCATCTCGCTGCCCCGGCGCCAGGTCGGGTTGACGCATTTTATCCCCAATCTCTCGAATCTTCCGCGTCAGGTCGGACATCTGCGCTGATCTCCGCTCAGATGACGAACTGTTAGAGCTTGGCGATTGCGCCTCAGAGTCAACGAAGTGAGAGTGTTCGTGCACCGCTGTTGCGTGTTCAGCGGCTCTCCTCAGCTCAATTTCTATCTGGCCGCGATGTCCGCTGTCGCCTTTGCCGCGAAGAAAATCTGGCAGACTGTCCCTGATGATCTTGCCGATCTCCTTTAGTTCCTCCAGATCCTTCAGGCCAACCATGTTGACTTGGACTTTCTTGTTGCCTTTCGAATCGGCATCCACCGATGCTTCTTCATCCTCCAAATAGCCATCGAGCATCCCGCATGCGATCCCGAGCTCGTCGAACGTCGTGTCGTCCTCATCCAGCTCCTGAAAAAGCTCCTCGGGAATTGCTGATGTCTCCTGCAAGTGCTCGCGAATATGGTTGTATTGCCGGATGGCAATCCTACTTCCCTTATCCAGGCTCCCGGTGAGGCTGGCATTTTGCGCTAGCTTTACTGTCTCGCGCAGCAGTCGGCGGATGCGGCGTATCTCCAATGCATTGTCGGTGCGTCCCATCGGGGTTCTCCTCTTCAGCGGTCAGTAGCAGTCGGCGCAGCAGATCTTTGCCGTGGTGCAGCCGCCATTTGATGGTGGTCAGGGGGAGCGTGAGGAATTCGGCGATGCGGGCGAGGGGCCACTCCTCGAAATAGCGCAGATGCAGCACGATCTGAAACTCCGGCTCCAGTTCGGCCAAAGCCTGTCGGAGCTGGGCGCGGTCGCTTTTGAGCAGCAGAGCGGTTTCAGGGCAGGCCATCAGCGCCGGGCTGTATCTCAGGATCAAGGCATCGAGCCTGCTGTCTTCCGTCGGCTCATGTCTCGACTCTTGCCTGCCGATCCGCCCTGCTCTATGCCTTGCGATGGTGCATATCCAGCCCCCGAAGTGCGCAGGATCCTTGAGTTGAGGCAGCGCCTTGAACGCCAGAAGGAAAGTATCTTGAGCCAGATCTTCGGCGGCCTCCCACGAGCCAAGGCACTGCATGGCGACGAGCACGACAGCACCTCTAAACCGGCGCACCAGTTCGTCGAACGCGTCCATGTCTCCCAGCAGCGCGTTCAGAACCAACGGCTCAACTTCGATTTGAGGATAACGGCTCTCTCGCTTTGCCACTCTTTTCACTCCTCCTGTAGAGAAGAGGCATCGCGCAGAGCAATGGATAGGAGGGGACGCGACTTTTTTACTGGCCGTAGCGGTAGTCGGAGCGCTCGATCAGCATTTTTGCTTTTTCGATACGTGCTTTTGTGACGGGGTGATTCTGCAGCCATTCGGGGCCGCTTCCGCCCTCACGTTTCTCTAACCTCTGAAGTTTGGCGAAAAAACGAATCATTCCTTCAGGGTCATATTTCGCGAAGTGCGCATAGCTCAAGCCGCGTCTATCCGCTTCGTACTCGTCGTCACGGCTGTATTTTAGGCTCGCGATGCTGGCGGCCCCGCCTGCGAGGTTTGCGGCAGTAGGGTTGGGAATCGCCAATAGCAGCAGATTGGTCGCGTACTGCGAGGATATCTGACGTGCGGCATGGCGTCCGTTGACATGGCCGCACTCATGGCCCAAAACACAGGCCAGCGCATCGTCATCGTCGCCCATCATGTCCAGCAGGCCGCGATAGACGTAGACCGGGCCGCCGGGCAAAGAAAAGGCGTTGATCTCCTTGCCGTCGATCACTTTGAACGTATAGGGAACATCACGTTTGTCCATGTGGTCCAGGAGCGTCTGACCCACGCGGCGCAGCCGGTCGGCATCGGGAGAGGCCGTAT
>JANXLO010000030.1 GCA_025355115.1 Chthonomonadaceae bacterium | reverse complement strand
CTGTCGGTGAAGTGGCGAAGGCTGTAAATGAGATGCTGAAACAGTCGAACAAGCTAGAGGACATCTCTTCGGAAAAAATTAAGGACCCGAAGATGCTAACCGGCAACTTGACCGAGGCCCTCAACTCTGTGCTGGCCGAACGCGATCTGTTCAAGACTCTCACGGCGAATATGCTTCCAGCTAACCTGCGGCCACTTGTCGCCGACAGCACCAAGGAGGCCATCGTTCGGCACAATCGCTACATCCTGTGGAAGAGCTTCAAGGGGCAAATCGGCAAGTTTCAGAGCCACGGGGTCGTGTGGGAGAGCACCACAGAAGCGATAGCGCAGGTTGAGCCCGACAGCTCTATCGTGACGGCTAAATATCCGGGGACCGCCCTGATAGTCGCGAAGCGAAACGGCAAGACCATCTTCGGCACGGTGGTCGTCGTGCAGGAGACTATCACGGGAGACCTACCGCCCTCCGTCTTCACTGAGAACAACGAGCTGAAATACCTGCGACACAGGTTTCGCTACCGGCCCTACACGTTCGAAATGATGGTGAACACCATCGACGCCAGGGACCTCAAGACATCGAGAACCAGAGGCTTCAAGTTCGCCAATGCTCTCGCGCAGGTCGGGACGTTCTTCACCAGTGTCTTCCTCGGAAGCCAGGGCGACGCGCATCGCATTCTCGATGCGACGACTAACATCCTCATCCCGGGCTTCGAGAAACTCTACCCGAGCATGAAGGATACGGAGCGTCAGAACTTCATCTCGTCGACGATGCGCCCGATCGAGGAGATACCCTTCGGCGCGGACATCTCCCGCGTGCTCTTCTTCCCCAAGCACGAGTTCCATGGAGTGCTAGCGGGATATCAGGTGCGGATCAGCGAGATCGACACCAGCATATTCAACATTCGGGTAGCCATCGTCGACAAGACGAAGGCGCTTGACGTGAATGCTGCGAAGTAGCTGACGTGCCAGGGCGAAAGCCGAAAGGAGCTTCCATGCACTGCTCATTATCGCTAAAGAGGTGCCGTGCTTTCGGCTTTCGCTTCAGGAGTTGGGTGTGGGCGTCAGCCGTTCTCCTCGGCATTACGTTGCCGGGACGGGCTGACCCGCCCGTCCCGGCAAAATCGCCACTCTCAACGCCGAAGACTGTAGGACAGGAATGGCGCGACCCGGACGAGACCCGCCCCATTCAGGTCACGCTCCAGGTGCTCGATGCGGATACCGTGAGCGCACGCTACGGCAAACGGATCGGCAGGGACTTCTTCGTCCTGCGGGCCGCCATCTGGAACCGTCTCGGGCGCTCGGAGAAGGATGTCTCCGTGCTGGCCTACAGCGACTCGATGTACGTGCGGGTTGGGCTCGAGAAGCGCAAGGGAAACTCGCTCGACGATCACGACAGGGACAGAGACGGATCCTGGACAATAGCGGTACACACCGACTACGCCGGGGCAATCGTCGGCGATCTCCCGATGTTTCCTGCCCTCGCGCCTGAGCCCGATCCCCGCGACACGCAGCACGTCACGTTGCCCGAAAGATTTCATATTCAACCCGTCTCCTTCTCCGACATCTTGAAGGAGGCATTCGACAACAAGAAAGGCCGCCTGACCGACGCTCAGCTTCTCAACATCGCTCTGGATGGAATTCATCCTACGGAGGAGATCCCCTTTGGAATCTCAATCGAGCGCACCCTGTTCTTTCCGCGGCGACCCTTTCTCCGCCCCAACACGGAGTATGTGTTTCGCATCCGTGAATTCTACACCGGTTACTTTCACTCGATGACGCCCGTGGTGCATAGCCGAAGCACTGGACAGAGGAGTTCAAAGGGGCCGTAGGGAAATGGAAGGGCGAGATGCCACTTCCTGAAACTGAGCCGGAGAACTCCGGCGCCGCTCCGCGAAATTCGTCCTCGATAAGACTGCGTGTGCTCTTCATCGCGCTGGCAGGCGTCATCCCGCTGACGCTTTTTGTGCAGTGGAGTGATCTGACGGTGGGCGGGACGATGGTCGCGGGGCCGTTCCCACCGCTCGCGGCATGCCTCCAATGGGGTCTGCTGTTGGGCGTGATTAAGTGCACGGCGCGTCTGAGCAAGCGGGAGGGGCTGCTTTATCGGTCGGAACTGCTGGTGGTGCTGGCGGTGTGGCTGGCGGCGAACATGGTCGCCGGGCGCGGGATGCTGCATCCTCTGCTGACTTCCCTGGTCGGCTCCTCCTACTACGCTCGCGGCGGTGCCGTGACCACCGCCCTCGCGCAGAACGTTCCCGACTGGCTGGCGGTGAAGGACAAGGTCGCTGTCAGCCACTTCTATGAGGGCTACGGCGCACAGGTTCCCTGGCAGCACTGGCGTCGGCCTCTCCTCACCTGGAGCCTGTTTCTCGTCCCATTTCTGGTCGCTAACATCTGCCTGTGCGCGCTGTTTGAGCGAGTCTGGGTGCGGCACGAGCGACTGACTTTTCCGCTTGTCGCGCTGCCATTGGAAGCTCTCGGTCCGTCCCCGGTTCATGGCGACAAAACAGCTTCCCGCCGAATGATCGGGCTCGGCTTGTCGCTCCCGTTACTGCTCCACGGCTTCGGAGTGGCGCATGCTTATCTGCCGAACGTGCCGTGCATCCCCTTCTTCAACGACGTCTCGGCGTTAGTCAGCGTCCCACCATGGACGAGCCTGCGCCCGCTCTATTTCAACCTCTACCCGCTGCTCATTGGGCTCACGTTTCTTGCTCCAGCGGACATTACCTTCAGCGTCTGGTTCTTTCTGATTCTGACCAAAATCGAGCTTCTGGCAACGGCAATGGCGGGTTGGAACGACGGGGAGGCGGGAGGCTCTCGCGCCATGCCGCCCTACCTTGAGGAGCAGTCGGCGGGAGCGTTTTTGGCCCTCGCCGCGCTGCTAGTTTGGAACGCTCGCGGGCATCTTCACCGAATCGCGTTCCCCGAACGTGGCGCTCGCGGTCAAGGAGCGTTGACAGGTGGGGCAAGGCAGAGCGATGACCGCACCGGTCGGGGCTTCCTGGTGGGCTTTCTACTGGGGATCGGTGGAATTCTGGCGTGGTGCGTGGCGACAGGGCTGCCGCTCTGGTTCAGCGCGGCCTTCTTCGGATTCTACTTCGTGGTGGCGCTGGTGCTCAGCCGTCTGATGTCCGAGGGCGGCGTGACATGGATTCTCGCGCCTATGCTGCCAGACAAGCTGATACTATCGCTAACGGGAACCGGCTCCCTCGCGCCCGTCGCCCTGACGCGCCTGACATTCCAGGTCCAGCATCTGCGCGACACGCGCCAGATGCTCGCTCCCGCGCTCTTCCAGACCGGGAAGATTCGCGATGCGACCGGCTTTCCGCCAGGGCATTTCGCCGCGCTGACTCTGGCCGCGATAGCCCTCGCGCTCGCCGTCGGGACGCCTGCCGCGCTCCGGCAGTTCTATCAGCACGGCGCGCTTTCCCTCGCGCCCAACAGCGACGGCCTGACGATGAGCGCCAACGTCATTCCGACGACGGCGGTAGGGCAGCTCTCCTCGCGGCTGATCGCCCCGCTGAAGCCCACTGTCGGTTCCGCTGGGGGACTGCTCGTCGGGATTGGGGTCACGCTAGGACTGGCACTGATGCGGTTCCGCTTTCCCGGCTGGCCCCTGCATCCCCTTGGCTACGCCCTCACCGGGACGCTTCAGGTAGGCTACGCCAACAAGATGCTTCTCTCCGTCTTCCTGGGCTGGGCTTTGAAATCGTTGACGCTCCGCTTCGGAGGAAGCCGTGGCTTCGGCCTCCTGCGCAACGTCGCCCTCGGCCTCATCCTCGGCGACCTCCTGATGGGCGGCCTGCTGAAGCTCCTCGACGCCCTGCTCGGCCCGAGCGGTTACGCGATCTTCTAGCAGCCTGACGTCACTTGCAAATTGAGCGGCGAGCGAAAAGATAGCAGGATATTGCGGACGGCCACACGAACTCGTTCTAACGGACGATTAGTTCGACCAATTGCAAGGAGACGACTAGAAATGCATGTATGGAAGATGTTTGCCACGCTGAGCGCTGTGGCCGTTTTGTCCCTCGCCGAAAGAGGAAGCTTGCCTGTAAGAGCGCAGCAGAAGATAGATGTCAACGGCGATGCCCCCGGCAACGGCCGCAACGCTGGAGCTGTCCAGGTCGAGACCATGGCCATGCTCCCCTGGGATTTTGAGCAGGGCACACAGGGCGCCGTGAAGACGGGGAAGGAGTTCCTCGCCTCCGTCCTCTCGAAGTCTCAAATCGAGACTCTCTCCGAAGTCAAAACTCTGGCTGGATGGGAGGAAGCCAACGGCACGAGCTGGAGCGAAGACAAGAAGGATCTGCCGAGCCCGGCCCAGATGCTGCGCACAGGCAACAAGCTAAACGTCGACTGGGTCATGTCGGGGCGGGCCGTCTGGCACACGAAGAGCGTGTGGATCGGATTGGGGCCGAAAACGAAGTCGGACTGCACGGTCGACGTCAGAATCGTCGATGTCAAGAACAAGGAGGTCGTGCTCGACGCGAAGAAAGTTCGCCTGGACGACACCGCAAAAGAGGACACCCTCAAGGCGCTGGGGACAGTCTTCGTGAGCGGGCTGTTCACGATGGTCAGCGGCGGCCCCAAGACGCCGCACGAGCAAAGAGCGGTTCAGCTCGCCATGGGAAAGGCGATGGAGCCCTGGCTATTGCAGCATATGAAGATCACCAAGATCAATCCGAACGCCAAATAGCAGGCGCACGATAAACTGCCGACGTTCTACTCACATGCCATTTGCCCCACAAGCCTGTCCGAGCGTTCAAGAACTGCATCGGACAGGTTAAGGTACATATGCAAAGCGATGCGAGTTCCACGGGTCCGTCTCCGGGTGACTTATGTTGATTTCGTTTCTGTTTTGGAACCTGATGAAGAGGCCTTTGCAAAAGACTCTCGCTAAAATTGTCGCTCTGCACGGCATCGACATTGTGATGGTGGCGGAGTGTTAAGTCGCTCCAGGAGAAGTTGAGGCTGCATTGCGGGAGGCTACCGCACAGGATTACAGCCTATCCAAGACGCATGGCATCAAAGAAAAAACACTCCTGTTTTCGCGCTTTGCTTCGGCAACTATGCCTCATCAATACAGCGAAGACTCCGGCCGATTGACGATGCGCAGGCTGCAGCTTCAGGGAACTCCTCAAATTTTGCTGGCCGTAGTGCATGCGCAAAGACGCGTCAGCAATGGGGAGTCCAGTCTCCTTCTGGCCGCAACCGATTTGGCAAATACAATCGTAACAGTGGAGCAGGACACTGGCATTTCCCGCACTGTTCTGGTCGGTGATCTCAACATAAACCCTTTCGACCCTGGCGTTTCCGCTGGAGGCGCCTTGCACGCTGTGATGACCAGGCAGTTGGCAGCGCGAGGGGAACGTATATCAGGCGGCAAATCATATCGGTTCTTTTACAATCCGATGTCGGGGCATTTCGGTGACAGAGCTCCTGGCCCTCCAGGAACATATCGACTCTACTCTTCGGAACTACACAACTACCACTGGAATATGTATGATCAGGTGCTTTTGCGCCCTGAACTTATGAACTCGCTCCGTGAACTAAAGATACTAGATACTGATGGCGAAGAATCGCTCGTGACGCGTAGCGGAGCTCCCAAGAAGTCCTCTGCGTCCGATCACCTGCCGATCTTTTTTCAACTAGAACTCTGAGGGCTGAACATGACAGATACAATCCCTGATCTCTGGCCGACCGCCGCGCTCAAAACCACGGTGCTAACTCCCATAGCCATTCTTCGCACACAGGCCACCTGTCTGAGTCAGAAGACTCAGGGCCTCCTCGTAGGCGACGTGACTGTCACAGCAGCTGAGAACGGTCAAAATCAAGTGAGTCTTTTCGTAGTTGTCCCAGCCCTAAACAATTATCGCCACCGACTGATGACAGTACAATATAGGCGAGAAGCGACATGCCCGTAGTAGATCTCGCCTAGGAAGAAGGTCAGCGCGGCACCCAGGCACATCAGGCATGGTTCCCCGGTGACATACAAAACGGCGTCCCTGCGCTTACCGGGAAAGGGATTGATCTTGTCGGCGGCTTCGAGGGCGAGGAGATCCGCGTGAACCAACAAGCGACCTTCTGTCTTCTCCATCGTATGCGCGGCAGCAATGATCTCATTGTTTATAATGACCCCAGTAATTCGGACAGTAGTTTAAGGTGGTTGTCTGTGTCAAAATCAAGGACACGAGGAGACAACCATGAAGACACGCACGACCTATTCCGCCGACTTCAAAGCCAAGCTGGCGCTCGAAGTCATCAAGGG
>JANXLO010000029.1 GCA_025355115.1 Chthonomonadaceae bacterium | reverse complement strand
TCGTACCAGTGTGGAATTGAAACGAGGCTACGGCGGTGGGGACGATCTGCAACGCTACCGGCTTTAACTGGAGAGTTCTCGCAGCATTTCTCTTCTGATCTGGCCGATGCATTGAGCAGGAGACACGAGGATACTTCAAAGCCTAACTTTCGGAGTGGACAAGCTGGCCAAACTGCATCCACACTTCGACGGCAAATTCAGAGCCACATACTCATCACACCCCCTTGCACACACTTCTCTCTCCTCCTTGCAGGTATTCCGCGCCGCATGAAGAAATACACAGTCAATTTCAAAACCTGTCATTTAACTTCAGGCGCTATGCATCCTGATGCAGCAGACCGGATGATTACCCATGATGAGAGCCAGCAGCGATGAGCCAGAACTGGAGCGCCTGCGTTCAGAGAACCGGTACCTGAGAGGGTTGACTGGAGCACAAAATCATGACCGGAGGAATGAAGAGTTGACCGAACAGCGGCAGGTGGAGGAGGCGTTGCGAGAGAGCAAAGAGCTGTTCCGCACCACCCTGCACAGCATTGGAGATGCTGTCATCGCCACCGACGCGACCGGGCACATTACCTTCATGAACGCCTTGGCGGAAAGCCTCACCGGCTGGACATTCCTCGAAGCCGCAGGCAGAGCCTCCTCGGAGGTGTTTCGCATCGTCAATGCATATACCCGCACAAAGGTGTCCAGCCCTATTGACGAAGTGCTGCGAGAAGGCATCATTGTCGGGCTGGCAAATCATACCGTCGTTCTGGCTCGTGATGGGAGTGAAAGCCCCATCGAGGACAGCGCCGCGCCTATCCGTGATGAAGCGGGAAATCTGATCGGAGTGGTGCTGGTCTTTCGAGACGTGACGGAAAACCGGCGAAAAGAGCAGGTGCTTCAGCAGAGCCAGGAGCGGACACGTCTGATCGTTGAGTCAGCCCTGGACGCCGTGGTGGAAATCGGTGAAGACGACCGGATCATAGGCTGGAATGCTCAGGCCGAACAGATATTCGGCTGGACGCGGGAGGAGGCAATCGGCCAAAGTCTGACGGATACCATAATCCCCGCTCCTTATCGTGAGTCCCACCTGAGAGGGATGCAGCACTTCAAGGAGACTGGAGAGGGGCCCGTATTGAGCAGGCGCATCGAGCTAAGCGCACTGCACCGGCATGGCCATGAATTTCCCGTCGAGCTTGCCATCTCGCCCATTCGAACCCTGGAAACGACCACCTTCAGCGCCTTCGTCCGCGACCTCACACCCCAAAAGCAGGCAGAGGAACTTCGCCGTCAATCCGAGACCCGTTTCAGCCTCCTCGTAGATCAATCTCCATTGAGCATACAGATACTCGACCCGGACGGGCGCACGCTACAGGTCAATCCGGCCTGGGAGCAGCTATGGGGCACCACGTTAGCTGATCTCCACGACTATAACATACTGGAGGACCGACAACTCGTGGAGAGAGGCGTCATGCCCTTCGTTCTCAGAGCTTTCGCCGGTGAATCCGTCGCGTTCCCGCCCGCACTCTACGACCCTCAACAGACCCTCCCCAATCGCACGAAGCAAAACGTGCCTCCGCGCTGGACCCAGGCCTTCATGTATCCAGTTAAGGACGAAGCCGGAAGCATCCGAGAGCTGGTGTTGATCCAGGAAGACATCACTCAGCAACGGCAGGCAGAGCACGCCCGCATGCATCTGGCTGCCATCATCCATTCGTCGGACGACGCCATCATCAGCAAAGACCTGAAGGGAATCATCACCTCCTGGAACCCGGCCGCCGAACGCATCTACGGCTACTCAGCCGAAGAGATTGTCGGAAAGTCCAAAGCGATTCTCATTCCCGCCGATATGCCTGAGGAACTGCCCAACATTTTGCGCAAGATTGGGGCGGGCGAGCGGATCGAGCACTATGAGACGGTGCGCATCCGCAAGGATGAAACTCTTATCCACCTCTCCATCAGCGTCTCGCCGGTGCATGACGCCCAGGGGAACATCGTAGGAGCCTCCACGATTGCCCGCGATCTCTCGGAGCGCCTGCAGCACATGCACGAAATCGAAGTTTTGAACGTGCGGCTGAAGCGGTCCATACAGGAGACGCATCATCGGGTCAAGAACAACCTGCAAGTCATCTCCGCCCTCGCCGAGCTGCAGATGGAGGACAACCAGAGCATGATTCCGGTGTCGGCATTGGCCCGCATCGGCCAGCACATACGCAGCCTGGCGGCGGTGCATGACCTGCTCACACAGGAGGCGAAAACGGATGCTCTCACGGACCACATCTCCACCCGGGCCGCCCTGGATAGACTGATACCGCTGCTCCAGGCCACCACAGGCGGGCGGCGAATCGAATACACGGCGGACGATTTTCAGATGTCGGTGCAGGAGGGAGCCGCTTTGGCTCTGCTTATTTCTGAACTCGTCAGCAATGCTGTGAAGCATGGCCGCACGGATATCGAGATTAGCCTGAAGCTGGAGGGAGAGACCGCGAGGCTGGAAGTGAGTGACGATGGCCCGGGGTTTGCGCCGAACTTCGATTGGCAGACTGCGGCAAACACCGGGTTGGGGCTGGTCGACAGCACCGGCCGCTTCGATCTGCGCGGTGCCATCTCCTATGAGAATCGTGATCATGGCGGCGCGCGCGTGGTGGTAACGTTCCCCTCACATTAGAAGCAAGAGCTTTTTATGAGCGTGAGAAGAGAGCAGCGCTGCACCCACAACTCAACTTCTATGCGCTCGTCTTTTGCTCATAGGCGATTTTGATCATCTGCTCAAGTACGTCCAGCTTTACATCGGCAAGTTTTTTGATGTAAAGGCAGCCCTTCCCTTGTTTGTGCTTTCCAAGCTGAGATAATAGCTCCGTGTTTAGATCGTAGCATATGACGCCATAGAGCACAAGGTGCTCTTTTCTGGCCGACAGCCCAATCTTCATCGTGTCGCCCTCATGACCACTGGCGTACCTATAATGGGTCGAGCCAAAGCCGATGATACTCGGCCCCCACATCACAGCCGGTTCGAGGGTAATGCCCTCTATGAGCCCCATCAGTTGCCTTGCATCGCCACACGAGTCTCGTCCGTGATGGTCGCCAGGTATTCTGAAGGTTCGATTTTGGTAGGCTTAGTCTTAAGCTCGCTCATATTCTCTTCCTGTGCCTCTCGTCAAGAATCGACACGTTTTACCGGTACAGCGGGAGCGGGTGACATCGTCATGAAGTCGCATAGACTGCGGCGTCGAAAGCAAAGGCGGCAGGAAGAGAAAACTCTTCCTGCCGCCATTTCCAAAGGACATCTAACTGACATCCCAGACTCAATAGGCAGTATTGGATTTGAACCAATGACCTCTTCCATGTCAAGGAAGCCATTGTCGTTGATCTAATTTCGCAATTCTCGATCTCAAAACTCGGTCTGTGCCGCCACAAAAAATCGGGAAGGAAGCGCTCATCGCTTCGCGCTTCTTCCGTATTATATCCCGTATCTATTCAAAGTGTCAAGATGGAAAGTTGACAGATTGTATTTCGCATTGCTATAATCCGATCAGGAAACAGAAGGATTCGGAGGGAGAAAGGTATCTTGCTCACGGTTCAAGAGGCTACGGCCCGCCTGGGGATCACACGCGCGGCGCTCTATGCAGCGATGGCGAACGGTCGGCTGAAATACGTGGAGAAGTACGGCAAACGGCTGATTGATGAACGGGCGCTGAAATCCTATCAGCCTCGGGCCTATCGGGGGCAGCGGGTGCGGGAGAAAGCTACGGCGAGCGGATAAATGGTGTGCTGATCCGTCGCGCAGACCCGGCGGTTATTCATATCCACGCTATAGGGTGCAGAAAACCCGACAAACCTGACTATAATGACCCCAGTAATTCGGACAGTAGTTTAAGGTGGTTGTCTGTGTCAAAATCAAGGACACGAGGAGACAACCATGAAGACACGCACGACCTATTCCGCCGACTTCAAAGCCAAGCTGGCGCTCGAAGTCATCAAGGG
>JANXLO010000021.1 GCA_025355115.1 Chthonomonadaceae bacterium | reverse complement strand
GTCCCGTTCTACGTGCAGGCAGGCAAGCGCATGCCTCGCCGCGCAACGGAGGTCAAGATCCAGTTCAAGGCCGTGCCCGACGTTCTGTTCTCCCGCCTCAACATGGGCGGGCTTCGTCCCAACCTGCTTACGCTTAGAATTCAGCCGGACGAGGGAGTCGCGCTGGAGATCGGCAGCAAGGAGCCTGGGCCGGAGCTGAACATTCAGCCCGTCAGAATGAATTTTCAGTACGGCGCCACATTCAACGCTCCGATCCGTGACGCATACGAGCGCCTCATTCTCGACGCGGTGAGGGGAGATGCTTCGCTTTTCGCCCGCAACGACGAAGTGGAAGTCGCGTGGGGCCTCATCACTCCAATTCTAGAGGCGTGGCGCGATCTCTCCTGCCCGCTCTTCCCCAACTATCCCGCTGGAACATGGGGCCCGGAGGCCGCCGCTTCGCTATTGACGGGCGGACGAGCCTGGCACCTGCCCAAGTAACCTCTCCGCACCGAGTGCGCAACCCGCCCCTGGTCAGGGGCGGGTTTTTTTGTTTGGTCGTCGCCTCTGATGTGATGTTTGTCACAAGCAGAACATATCGCAGAAAGTAGGCGTCCAATTTAAACAAGAGCCTTCAGGCTTGCCCTCCCCTTACAACTGAGCGCGCAGCACCGAAGTTGAACCCACCCCCAGGAAGGTGCTACGGACGGCGTACCAGGAGATCCAGGACAATGTTCACCGAACGAAAGTTCCTCTCTCAAATTTTTGCAGTGACAGCCCTGCTGGGTGTTACTGCGAGCATGGCGTCGGCGCAGAGGGCAAAAGCCCCTGCTGCCAAACACTTCGGTGGTCATGTCGTCACTTCGGAGCCGGGCGGCCACCCGCCTCCGCACACGAACAAGGCGATTCCCTGGTCGCTGACGGAGGGCCGGCCCGAGATTGTGGCCCGGCATCAGATCGGCTTCTTCATCTGGCACGATACGCATTTCGTCTATATTGCTGAAACTGACGAGGGGCATCGCGGCCGCGTCTTCGGCGGTGAAGTCCGGCTGTACGACGGCGTGTTCGGTGATATCAGCGGGCTGCGCGGCGAGAAGGATGATCGCTTCACCAGCCACAGCCCCGATTATCTCTCCTTCCGATTTCCTACTCACGAGGAGATCGACGGCATCAAGTTCGAGATCAGCCACAGCACGAAGTATATGAAGGTCTACCTGGGGCTTGCAGGACGCACCAAAACGCATCTCTACCTCGGCAGAGTTCCGCATGAAGTGCCAGGCGCCTTCGACAACGGCCCCCTGATTTTCGACATGAGCAGATAGTACGCACCTCTATATCACGACCGATCGGGCTAACGTAAGGCCGCCGATTTTTTAAATCGGCGGCCTTACTCGTCTTGGGGATGCGCCCAGGTCATTTCCCAGGGACTGGAGCAGGTGTTATGCGAATAGGCTCTACCATATTCACAGGAATGGCTATCACACCTAAAGTGACATACCTAAAGTGAAGCTTTGCGGAGGGGGTGGCGGCGGGTAGAGGCGATCCAACACAAGACGTATGATTTCCACCTGACGCGCCTGCTCGTAGGGGGTAAGTGGTCCCGACTCAGGCTTCAGCTCAGCCGGGACGCGATGAGCGATTGTCGAAGCGTAGGAGCAAAGAGAAAGAAACATGACGCCCGCGCAGGCCACCGTCGTCGCCATGCGCTTGCGGAGCGCCATAATTCCAACGGGACAGTCGTTGGTTAGCATCGTCCCATCAGGTCGCCGATAGAAGCGCACACATGCGTGCCCCTCGCTCTGCGCGACCAAAATCTCCGCCTCCTTCCGACCCATTCCCGACAAATTGTAGACGTTTAGCTTGCACGACTCGCAGTGCCGAACTTTATCATCTCCCTCCATCCTCTCCCAGGAGGCAGAGCACGGAGATGACACGCGCACAGAGCCTAGAATGCTCGATTCCTTCATAGCACTTCTCCCTTTCACTGCCCGATCCCACATCCAAACGAATGCTCATTGCGTCATAGACGCCCTCTGTTCAGTTAGTTCCTCCAAAGCTAGTAAAGGTTCAGAGGCGGAAAGAGTTGTCTCGCAAGCTCGATTTCAAAGGACTTGACAATAGCACACTAAGGTAGTATAATAACAGCGTCACAAGGGCA
>JANXLO010000734.1 GCA_025355115.1 Chthonomonadaceae bacterium | reverse complement strand
GCCGAGCGCGATCGCGGGGCCAAACAGAGACGAGTTCCAGTCCTGGCACATGCAGATGGGAGTGACGCGCATCGGGAGGCGGCCAAGCTTGACTTTCGGCAGCTTACCAAGGCCATCGACGATCATCTCGGCGGCTTCAGCCCGCTGGCTGGAGGTCAGCGTGAGGCCGGTGAGCCCGGCCGCCGCGATGCCCGTGCTCGCGGAGGCCACCGAGAGAACACGGACGAAATCGCGCCGGGAAAGCGGCTTGTCCTGGCTCTGCTGTCGCAGTCCAGCAAGTTCTTCATTTTGCATTTTGAGAGCGTTCCTTTCGCGCCAGTGGCGCCTCGCACATATCTGACGATGAGAAAATGCAGGGCACTGGCGATTCCGAAAGCCCTGCAAGGATGACACTATGTTACATACCCTGCGCCAAAACTCCTGCTTCACCGCGTCGTATGGCAAAATCGAACTCGGTGGAGTCGAGAGTCTCGTTCAGGCGATGAAAGAGTGGCAGAGGTGCACCGTTGCGCTCGGTGCCGACGTCCGCGCCGGTGCGCAGATTGAACGTCGCCGCCCACAGCCCGTCGGCTCCCTGGTGACTGACGAGCATGTGCGCCACGTGCAGAACGCGCCCAAGCGGATTCCCGTCCCACTCCGTGCAGGTGTCCGCCACCGCCTGCATCGATTCCACCACATAAGCGAGCGAGACTTCCTCGACCTCGGCCGAAGGGGCAGGGAAGCAACAGTAGACCCAATCCGGCGAAGTCCAGTGCATCGCTCCAGCGCCTCCACTCAGTCCCAGATGGGACGCCAGTTCTTAGGGTATTTCGTCACCTCGTTGAGGCGCTGCATCTCGTCGGCGGTGAGTCGATAGCCCGCCGCGCCGAGCAGATCGTGCAGCTGGTCCGGCGTGTTGGCGCCGATGATCGGAGCAGTGACCACAGGATTGGAGAGCTGCCAGGCCAGCGCGGTCTGCGCGACCGTCTTGCCGTACGCCTTACCGATCTCGTCGAGGGCGTCAATGACGGCCCAGCCGCGATCGTTGCCATACTTGTCGAGCACGCCGCCCGCGCGAACGCTTTCGGGACGAGGGCCGTCCTTGCGGTATTTGCCTGTCAGGAAGCCTGCCGCCATCGGCGAGTAGGGAATGACCCCGAGCTGATAATGTCTGCACAGCGGCGCGGCCTCATACTCGAACAGACTCCGCTCGACGAGCGAATATTCCGGCTGGTAGCAGTCGAAGCGGGCGAACCCGCATCTCTCCGATGTGGCGATGGCCTCCATCAGACGCCAGGCCGGATAGTTCGACGCGCCGATGTAGCGGACTTTGCCCGCTCGCACCAGATCGTTCAGCGCGGAGAGAGTCTCCTCGATGGGTGTCGTGAGATCGGCCCAGTGGCACTGATATAGATCGATGTAGTCGGTCTGCAGACGGCGCAGCGAGTCGTCACAGGCCCGGAAGATTCGCGCCCTGGAAAGCCCTTCGCCGTTCGGCCCTTCCCACATCTTGCCACGCACCTTGGTCGCCAGTACGGTATCCTGCCGGACTCCCCTCTCGCTGATCCATCGTCCGATGTACTCCTCGGTCTTGCCGCCATACGAGAGGTCGCCAGCCCAGGTGGTGTAGATGTCGGCGGTATCGATGAAGTTGCCGCCCGCCTCTCGAAACGTATCCATGACGGCCTGCGAAGTCGGCTCGTCCGCCGTCCACCCGAACTGCATGGTTCCTAGGCAGATTTCGGAGACCTTCAGCCCCGTCCGCCCCATTTTCCGATATTCCAAATCAGTTGCTCCTGAAGAAAAAAGATTGTTTTGACCGCTGACGCCTAATACCCGGCTTCTTCCATGAGGGCCGGGCCGGGTGTTTCAGGCCTCCCTACGGCTTCGGATTTGGGTTGTAGGTGGCTGGCGAGGAGGCTCCCTGCGGGCCTTCCATGTCGATGTGCTTCTGGAACTGCACTTTGATCGGCTCGAAGTGCGCGTCCTTGCCTACCTCCTTGCGGGCGTCCCAGTCGCCACGGAAGAAGCCGTCCAGCGGTCGCTCGTGCGGCTCCACGTAGCTGCCCGGCTCGTTGGGGCTGCCCTGCTCGCCGCGATCCTCCTGGAACGTGTAGACGACGATGGAGTGATCCGGCAGCACAGGGCAGTGGTATTCGCAGATGCCGCAGCCGGTGCAGAGTTTCTCGTCCACAGTCGGGACGCGCTTCATTCTGCCACGGTTGTCCTCTTTGCCCGTCTCGTCCTTGTGATCCAGAGCCACGTCCGGGTTCTTCGGCAATGTGTCGTCAAGCGTATCCTTGAAGATAACGGCTGAGTACGGGCAGACCTCGGCGCAAACGATGCAGTCTCTGCCGCCGTTCCATGCGACGCAGGTCGATCGATTGACGTTGGCGAGACCCATCTTCAGCTTGTAGCGCTTGTCCTGCCAGGTGAAAGGTCGGATAGCGCCAGTGGGGCAGACGTCGCCGCAGGATGTGCATTTTTCAGCGCACGGCCCGATGCTTGGGACGAGAATAGGCGTCCAGAGGCCCTGGAGGCCGGTCTCGAAGGAGGCGGGCTGGAGGGCATTGGTCGGGCAGACCTTCATGCACTCCGCGCAGCGGGTACAGGCTCCCAGGAAGTCGCTCTCGGGAAGCGCGCCGGGTGGGCGCATCGCTTTGTTGTTGTGGTGGTATCGGCGCATCTTGCCCTGATACTCGCTGGCGTTGGCCTTGGTAACAGTTCCCCAGAGCAGACCCGCGCCCACTGCCGCCACAACGCGCCTGCGTCCGAGGTCGATGGAAGTTTGAGGCTCGGGACGCGGGGCGGTGCCCTTCGCGGCAATGCCGAGCGCCTCTTTGATGCTGGCCGGAACCTTCGCCTGAATCTGGATCACGTCGGTGGGGCAGATCGTCTCGCATCGGAAGCATTGGATGCACTCGCTGATACTGTGCATCTCCTCCTGCGTTGCCTTCTTGTCGAGGTTGTCGTAACAGCCCATGCGCGACTGCACTTCGCACTTCTTACAGTGGATGCAGCCGTCCATCTTGATGTAGTGGCGCAGCCAGGAGACGCGGGAGACGAGGGCGAGGAGGCCGCCATAGGGGCAGAGGTTACGGCACCAGAATCGCTCCTGGTAGCCTGACAGCCCGATGACGCCCATGAACATGAAGAGCACGAACCAGCCGTTCCAGTATTGGCGGCTCGGCATCTGCATGCGCGCCACCTCGGAGCCGAGTGCGTAGTGGAAGTGAGTGCCGACCGTGTCGAACGCCGTCATGATCCCGTTCCAGATATAGGCGACGGGTTGCTCAATGCAGAAGGTGAACGTGCGAGTGATGAGGGAGATCGGGTCGCCGAATGTCAGGATATCGACGCCGAAAACCAGGGCGCCCAGTCCCACCAGCAGATAGATGTACTTCCAGTTGCGGAAGCGGCGCGTATCGCTGCGCTTCTTCGTGTAGAAGAGGCGGCCCTTGCGGAACAGCAGAACGTCACCAATGTCGATGGCAGTTCCTAGCGGGCATATCCATCCGCAGAAGAGACGCCCACCCCACATCGTGAGCAGCAGCATAAAGATGCTCGGCCCGAGGACGTAGATCGGAATGTGGTGCGAGGCGATGCTGTTCTTGATGGTGTTCAGGAAGTCCAGCTCCATGAACAGGTTCTTGGGAACGCCGCCCAACTGCTGACTCGTCGCGGTGGTCAGAAAGAAGAAGACGACGAACAGGGCAAACAAAAATATCTGGGTCGCCCGTCGAACGAGGACGATCCGGTGCGCCGCCGTATTGCCCGGCGCCTCCTTCATACGTCGCTTCTGCTCGGCGGTGAATTTTGCGCTGGAGCTGCCTCCGCTGTCGCCGAAGTCCTGCGAGCGGATGACGCCAACGTCCGCCATGCGGACGGTGCCCCCTTTTTGGACACCGATGATGTCGGTCGCTCGCACGACGTTTGTCGCGGCCTTGGGCTGCTTTTTGCTGCCGCACCCGCATCCGCTTCCGCATCCTATCCCTCGCGGAAACTCCTGGGGTATATCCGCCATTTTACCTCTCTCCTCTATCCGTAATCACGTTAATTGCTAGGTCGTTTTCCGTGGGGGACGGCTGTTTAGTAAAAATAGGCGCATTTAGACCAAATTGTCATAATGCGTACCTCAGTCCCCGACCGCAGGCCAAGTCAGGACGGAATCGTCTTCATAGGACGCGAGTATTGAGTATTTCGCTACGCGCCCTTTGCGCCGGAAATCTCCTTGACATTCAGCTGGCTGACGTCTATCTGGCCACGGCCCAAGCTGTTGGCGAGGACGAGATGGTTGACGACATCGGGTGTGATGCCTTTTGTCGTCAGGAATTGGCAGCAGTAGGAATCGAGCGCGACCGGATCGATGCCAGCCAGAACTTTATGTGGCGTGGTCACCTCGCCGGGGCCTTTGGGGCCGCGAGTCTGGAGGGCGCGAGTGGCGTCTGTCACGATCAGGGTCGGCTTGATGAAGCAGTTCAGCTCGGCGATGCAGTCGTGCAGGCCGTACCGGTGATAGTCCTTGCGGTTCCAGATGCAGCCCATGAGTTTCTTCATGGCGATGGTGATAACTGCCGCCTCGTGATCCTTCACGACCGGGTTGACGATGAAGCAGTCCGCCTCGAGGATCTCCCGGGGGATGTGCTGGTCGATCTGGTTGAAGTGGTGGCGGGCATCGTAGGGCTTGCCTGTCGGAGTGCCGTCAGGGATGAACTTCGGTACGGACGAGGGGATATCCACCGCCTTGTAGAGCGAGACCTCCGTGGGGGAGATGAGCTGCGCTTTGGTGCCCAGCACGGCTCTGTTTGCACCGCAAATCTCGAAGGCGAGCTTCCAGTCGTCGAGGGTGTAGTCGATGCAGACGATGCGAGAGGCGCCCGCGCGCTCACAGAGCTGAACCAGGCGGCGCAGCACCTCAGGGTGCGTGGCGGCGGCCTGCTCGGGAGTCCGCATCCAGCCCATGTTCGGGGAGATGACGACGCGGTCACCTTTCTTGACGAACTTCTCGATGCCGCCAAGCTCGTTGATGGCGCGCTCGGTGATGTCGCCGTAAGATTCGGGGTTGCCTTCCACGCAGACGATGTCGGGGGTAGTCGCGCTGGCTTTGGCGGGCGCCCTCATGCTGCGCGGCTTCTCGAACGTGTCTTTCTGGAGCCATGTCAGGCCATATAGGCCGCCGAGCAGGGCGGTTCCTCCGGCGATCTCCAGGAACTTGCGTCGGGATGCGGCGGATTCCGTCGGATCGGAAACCTTGGCGGCTGTCGGTGTAGTTGGGTCTGCCATAACTAGCTCCTCTCAGCTTCAGGCTGCCTGCCGTCCTTTCCGGAAATGGCCGGGAGACAGGGCCTCTGGGGGCGCGAAGCGCGCCTATTTTGCGTGGGCGACTGCCGCTTTCACGATCGACTGCGCGGCGGCCTGACTGGTGGCTTTGCGAATGGCGATGAGGTATTTGCCGCTCAGGCTCGCAACGACCTCACCGGAAAATTTGGTTTTCACGCCGATGGCTCCCTCGCCAAGGCCTTTGATGGCGGCGGGCTTTGCCCCCATCGCCGCGGTGGCGGGCGCAGAGAGATAGGTCTGGTACTTCATGTAGGCCTGCTTGGCAGCGGCAGGGGTGGGATAGATGGCCACGAATAGCTCAGCCTGCTGCCCCGCGCTCGGATACTTGGCGGTCACGCCGTTATTGATGTAGCTCTGCCCTGCGATATCGGAGCGCTGGTACTGGTTACTCTGGGGCTTGTAGCCAGGAGGCAGCAGTTTCATGATGGCGGGAAGTTCGGTCGATCCGCTCAGCTTCGCGGCGATGGCCTGCGCGAGCTTCGGCATTTCGGGCTGAAACGGGCCGGGTTTGCTGGCCGTTATCGCGAACTTGACGTAGTAGGGGCCTTTCCAGAAATTGAGGGCGGTCGGCTCGATGTAGCCCTCAGCCCCTATTTTGGTGATCTTCGCGCTGTCGCTGCGCTGATGGCTGTAGTAGCCGAAGGCGTCCTGTGGCGTGTTCATCTCATAGATGTCCACAGTCAGAAGCTGCGTTCCCGTCCCGCCGGGCGCGTACTCGGCGTATGTGCAGGATTTGAAGCCGTACTGCTTGACCGCCTGCGCTTCACCGTCGATGTGGTTCTCCAGCGTGCCGGGATTGAACAGCTGCGGGGAGGTCGGAGAATGCACCATTTTAAGTGCGCCTGATCCGGCGGGCAACGCAGCCTTCGCATCGGCGTTGGCGCGGCTAGATGCGCCTGCCGATAGCACAAGCAGCGACGAGAGGGCAAGCAGAGCGCGCAGCGACGGACGACGCGAGGTCGTCTCAGCACGAAAGAGCATTCGGATGTCTCCTGTAAATTGTTCGATCAAACGCTTCCAGTCCAAAGACAGACAGACGTCGGCGCGGGAGCGGCCCAGCCGTTTCCCGTCCGACGATTTTCACTCCATGCATTTCGGCGCATCCTGCGAAAGAAGTTCACTTTTATAGACGATTCACGAACGCAGAAGTTGCATTCGACTGCGACCTGCGTTCACCGATCACGCCTTCTCCGAGAGAATCGAATGGCGATACAGCAATATACCCTATTATCCGTGATTGAACCTGCTTCAGAGGTACGAATCGGCAATAGTTAAGGCATCACGTTGGCGAGGAAATCTCGGCTGGTTTTGTCATTTGTGTCTAGGCCGAAATATTTGCGGAATTTCGCGCTGCCGTCGTAGCGCAGGCCGTAGAAGCCGTCAGTATGGCGACTGGGATAGTGGGTATGCGCGGCTGCTCCCGTCAGATCCTGATCGAGGGGGAAGGGCCCACGTAGTCCGGGCTTGTTTGAGGAAATGGGCGACGGGATGGTACTGGTATTCGCGCACCCTGGAGAGCGCTTATGGTCCCAGATAAAATAGACCGTCGGGTTGACGACGAAGGCGTCGGGCTGCCCCATGGGGCCATTGTAGATATAGCTCATGGCGTAGCCCACCTGGCCCTGCGGATAAGATGGGCAGCGAAATATCTGCTGGTTCTTGATGTACGGCTGCAGGAAGCCCGCTCTGGCCCCCTGATAGTTCATGGGCAGAGGAGTGGGCTCCGGGCCGAGGTTCGTGTCGTAGGGCGCCCACCAGATCTCGTTGGGGCCAGAGGAGACAAGGGGACTTGCGTTGACGCAGGACGAGTCGACGGCAGCGTCGGGGCACTGCCGATAGCGGGGATTGACCTCATCATAGTCGCCGCGATACATTGAGATGGCAAGTCCGATCTGATGCTGATTGCTTATGCAGGCAGTCGCCCTCGCCTTCTCTCGCGCCTGCGCAAAAACAGGGAAGAGAACGGCGGCAAGAATCGCGATGATAGCGATGACGACGAGCAACTCAATGAGCGTGAAGGCTTTGATTTTCATGCTGACTATTTTTCCAACCGGTCAAGTCGATTATGACCTCTTCTCGATTATGTCATTAAAGCCGCCTGGAGTGCAATGCTGCCCGTGCGCCCGCCGGAATGGCTGCCTCCGGATAAGGGCATGTCATTGCTCAGCCGGCGAGACGTTCCAGAATGCTGGCTCAGTACCGCTTCTTTTGGTTCAAAGTAATTTCTTACATGCACAACAGAATGAATAAGTTTTCCTTAAGTAGATACCAGAGGAAGTATTCGCTGAGCAGTCACAGTCGCGTATGCTTCCGCTTGACAGGCGCACGAATCCGCTGTATGCTTCATCAGACAAACTTTGCAGGAGAGATGATATGGCTTCGAAACTGGCGGTGCAGATGTATACGATTCGGGACTTCACTCACACTGCCGAAGGACTGGCGGACAGCCTGGAGAAGATACGGGCCATCGGGTATGAGGCTATTCAACTGTCTGCAGTGGGAGCCGCGGAAGGACCTTCGCCGCTGGTTTCGCCCATGGAAACGCGGCGAATGCTCGACGACAACGGTCTTCACTGCGCGGCGACCCACCGAATCTGGGATTCATTGTTGAACCGCACCGAAGAGGAGGTCGCTTTTCATCGCACGCTCGGATGTGACTATACGGCGATCGGCGGGCTGCCCGGCGGGTACGGCGAGCGGGGAGCTGCTGGATATCGAAAATTCATCCAGGACGCCACTCCCGTCATTGCCGCGCTGAAGGAAGCGGGCATCCGCTTCGGCTATCATAACCACGATTTCGAGTTTAGGCGCTCGGGCGAAGGCGGAACGCTTTACGATATCTTCGCGAACGAAGGCGGCCAGGACTTTCTTCTGGAGATAGACCTCTACTGGGTGCAGCACGCAGGGGCGAACCCCGAGCGACTCGTGCGAGAAAATGCAGGGCGCGTGCCTGTCGTTCACCTGAAGGACAAGGAAGTGGTGCTGAATGACGGCCCGGTCATGGCCGCGATAGGCGAGGGAAACATGGATTGGGATGGCATTCTGCCCGCATGTGAGCAGGCAGGGGTGGAGTGGTACTGCGTCGAGCAGGACGTCTGTCGCAGAGACCCATTCGACTGTCTGCGCTCCAGCTATCAGTACTTGAGTGGTCGCGGACTATAGGAAGAGTCGGAAAGGGAGACTGGAGCACACCTATGTATACTGAGGAGGGGACAGCGGAGCCCGAAGCGGCGGGCTTCGACCGGGAACGGCTGCGGCTGCTGGATAAAATTATTGAGCGGGGCATAGGTGAGGGAATGTATCCCGCCGCCGCCTACCGCATTCTCAGGCGAGGCCATATTGCGGCGCAGGGCGCATTCGGCCTAGCGCAGCCG
>JANXLO010000559.1 GCA_025355115.1 Chthonomonadaceae bacterium | reverse complement strand
CTGGAGGAAAGCTTCCGTCCCAGTGGAAAACGTGATGCGTTCCCGGTCGCTCCACCAGCGTATCCAGTGGATCATGGCGATCATGGGGCGCGGGGCCAACGTGCGGTTGGGCATCCCGCGATGCCAGAGGCGAATATCTCTAATCAGGACACCGCCGCAACGGATGGAGGGCTGAATTGGCGGGCGCGAGGCGCGCCAGTCGTCAAGCGCAGACTCGGGGACTTTGATGTCGCCTCTGGCGTCGCTTATCGTCGTGTCGCGGTGCGTTCCGGGCCAGAGCTCTGTGCTGCCGTTCTCGGGAGACATGTCCACGACGGGAATGTTTACGACGAAGCCGAATGGCGGGGAGGCGGTCTCCAGGTCCGGCCATAGTTGTCCCACGTCCGGGTGAACTGGCTGCATCCGTTCACCGGGAAGCGCGGTGTTGCCGCTGTAGAAGTTGTTTTTCAGGCCGGGGCCGAGCATCGCCTTAGTCACCTGAATCACCAGCTCGTTCAGCAGGACATCTCGAAACAGATAGGGCTCGAACGGCGGCGGATCCTGTTGCACATTCCCCGCATTGAAATTGAACGGCGCGTCGGCCCTCGCCACAATCGCCGCCAAATCCTCGAGCATCTTCACGCGCAGCGTCTCCAGATGAGCAGGATTCACGATATCGTTCAGCACGACGAATCCATCCGCGCGCAGAGCCGCACACGCAGCCTCAAGCTTGCCAGACTCCATCTTCCCGTCGGCTATCTCCTCTGCTGAAAAGTCCAGTGCTGTCGGCATCGAAAGCTCTCCTTATCAAATTTGATGGCTGGCCTCACTGCGCGGTCAAACCGCCTGTGGGTTTCAGCACCAGGCTGTCCATAAAGAACTCCATCATGCGGGCGAAGTTGACGCCTGTGTGCTCCTGGTCCGGACCAATTTGGAGGTCGTAACCTTTTCCGGCACGGGAGAGAGCCTGGATCAGTTGATAGGTGTTGGCCGGGTGCACATTGTTGTCGGCAGTGCCGTAGTAGAGCAGCAGTCGGCCCTTGAGATCAGCGGCATGCGTCATCGCGGAGCCGAATTCGTAGCCCGCCTTGTTGTCGTCCGGCATGCCCATGAATCGCTCCGTGTATATGCTATCGTAGTTGCGCCAATCCGTCACGCTTGAAGAGGCGCTCGCGGCCTTGAACACGTCCGGATAGCGAAGCAGGCACATGATGGAGGCGTAGCCGCCGTAGGATGTTCCGAAGATGCCGACGTTCGCGCCATCGACATAGGGGCGCTGACGCAAGTATTTCACGCCCGCCGCCTGATCGTCGATCTCCGGCCGGCCGTGATTGCGGTAGAGCGCGTCCTTGAAGGCTTTGCCCTGTCCCTCCTGCCCGCGCCCATCGAACTCCGCGACCAGAAAGCCAAGCTCGGTCATCGAGTTGGGTACGGCGAAGTTCTCCCGGATCATTGCCCCGACGCCCGGCCCTGCGTAGACCGAGACGATCATGGGGTACTTTTTGTTGGGGTCGAAGTTGGACGGCTTGAAGAGCAGGCCATAGCAGTTCGATTTGCCGTCCGCCGACTTGTATGTGAACACTTCACCAGGAGTGAAGCCCTTCGCCTTCAAAGCGGCATCGCTTGCCTGGCCGAGCGTCTCGAGCAGCTTGCCATTGCTGTCCATAAGCCGGGTCGCCACGGGCGCGTCATGGCTCTCCGCGACATCAAGAAAAGTCTTGCCGTCTGGAGCGAACAGGACGCGGTGAGTGAACGCCGGATCGGTGAGGCGAGCATCGCCCTTTCCGTCCAGTCCTACGCGATGCAGCTGAAGCTTGTAGGGATTATCGCCATCCCTCGCCATATAGAAAACTGCGCCGCCTGTCTCATCCGCTCTCACGATGCTCACAACCTCGAAGGGATGCTCAGTCAGAGGGGCGAGGAGTTTGCCCGAAAGATCGTAGAGATAGAGATTTCGGAACCCAGTCCGCTCAGAGACCCAGAGGAAACGTTTGCCGTCGCTGAGAAACTGCATCGTCGGCAGGTTCTCCGTCCAGCTTGCGGGCCATGTTTCGCGGACGATCATGCGGCATTTTCCCGTTACGGGGTCGCAGGCTGCAAACTCCATGATGTCCTGTTTGCGGTTGGTGCGGTGCAGCAGAAGCTCTTTGCCGTCTGGCGACCACTCGACACCGTACAAATAGTGGCCCACTGTCGCGTCGGCGAACGGCTTGCCGTCGCGGCCGTCTATCGTCTGGCTCGTTTTAGTCTGCGTATCGTAGATTAGAATGTCTGAGATGGGATTGGGGGCGCCCGCTTTCGGATAGGCCTCAGCGTCGAGCGTGTCCTGCGTTTGGAGGGTGTGCATCGCCAGATAGTAGTCCGGCACTTTGCTCTCATCGAACCGGTAGAAGGCGACTCGCCTGCTGTCCGGCGACCACCACATCGCGGTTCGCTGTTCCAGCTCCTCGCCGTACACCCAACTGGCCGTGGCGTATTTGATCCGCGCTGCCTTGCTTCCGTCGACGGTGATCTGAACCGGGTTGGCGTCATCGCCGTCGCTGAGCCAGAGATTGCTGTCCTTATAGAACGCCTTCAGCTTGCCGTCCGGGGAAATCGCCGAGGCAAATTGTCGCCCCCGCTCCGGCGCGCCCCCTCCTCCTCCGCGTCGCCTGCCCCCTCCCCCTATCTGCCCCACGCCCTTAATTGGCTCGTCGACCGGCGTAGTCTGATGGGTCGTCAGGTCGTAGCGATAGCTCTTCCCGGCCTTCGTATAGCCCACCGCCTTACCGTCGTCCGTCCAGACCACGCCGCTTACTCCGCTGCTGCGGTAACTGCTCATCGCCCCGTTCAGATCCTGAATAGCCCTGGCATAGTGCTCATAGGCAGGCATAGTCTTCAATCTATCCTGCGCCCGAACGCCGAGGCCACCCAGGGCAAGCATAGCAACCGCAGCTCCGCCAATCTGCATAATGCGCATTCTGTTCATATTCCTATGCTCCTGTCGAAGGCCAATCATTTTTCTCCAGCACGGTGCGGAGACGATGCAGAGTGCGCTCTCTGCCGAGCGCCCAGAGGGTCTCGAACAGGCCGGGTCCGACGGTGCGTCCGGTGGCTGCGACGCGGGTCGGGTGTATGACCTCCGCGAATTTGACGCCCAGTTCCTCGGTGATCTCGCGAACGGATGCCTCCAGCGCGGCGGCTGTCCAGTCCGGCAAAGCGGAGAAGGCGGTGATCTCCTTCTCAAGAAGGGGCTTAAGATGAGCGACTCCCATCCATTTTGCGACAGCCTTGGGCTCGTACCCATTGGGGTAGTCGAGATCCTCGAAGAAGAAGCCGACCAGATCCACGACTTCGCTCAGCACCTTCATCCGCTCCTGCTCGAGGGGGATGATGCGGCGGGCGTAGTCCAGCCAGGTCTCGCGATAGATGCGCTTCTCCTCGTCGCTGGCATCCCCTGGCGGCGGCTCGGGGATAAGGCCTGCTTTGCGGAGATACGGCAGGCAGAGGCCGATGATGCGCCCTGGCTCGCTGGACCGGATATACTGACCGTTGATCCAGTTCAGCTTGTCGTAGTCGAAAACTGCGGGGTGCTCCGACATTCCGGCGATGGAAAATTTCTCGATCAGCTCCGGAATGGTGAACAGCTCGCGGTTCTCATCGCCCGCAGACCAGCCGAGCAGCACGAGAAAGTTCAGAAGCGCTTCCGGCAGATAACCCTGCTCCATAAACCAGCTGAACTGCGTGGCACCGTGCCGCTTACTGAGCTTCTTCTTGTCTGCCCCGACGATGAGAGGCGGGTGGACGAATTTCGGCAGCGGATACCCGAGGGCATGAAAAACCTGCACTAGCTTCGGCGCGGAGGAGAGCCAGTCATCGCCACGGATGATGTGCGTGATGCCCATCAGATGATCGTCCACCGCGCAGGCGAAGAAATAGGTAGGGAAGCCGTCGGACTTGATCAGCACCTGATCGTCTTGCAGCCTGTTCTCATAGGTGATGTCGCCGCGTATCTCGTCGTGCAGCACCGTCACCCCGTCGAGCGGCATGGCGAGCCGGACCACCGAGGGCTTGCCTTCCGCGTCGTGACGCGCCCTGTCCTCTGGCGAGAGGAAGCGGCAACGCCGGTCATAACCGGTGGGGGTGCCGCGCTCCTGCTGCGCCTTCCGCATCTCGTCCAAACGCTCTCGTGTGCAGTAGCAGCGATAAGCCGACCCGGATGCTATGACGCGCTCGATCTCTGCTTGATAGATCGGGAGCCTTTGGCTCTGCACATATGGGCCGGCCGATCCCCCCGTCACCCACCACTCGTCCGGCATGATGCCGAGGAAGCGCAGGCTGGCTTCAATGTCGTAGATGCCTTCGGGGACGTAGCGCTCGGGTGAGCGGTCGGTGTCCTCCAGGCGGGCAATGAACTTCCCGCCCTCTTTGCGGGCCAAAAGCCAGTCGTAGATTGCCGTGCGTAGGTTGCCGACATGGGGCGAGCCAGTGGGGGAAGGGGCATAACGCACTCGAACGGACATAGCGGCAACTCCATGCGGTCGGCGGATAGTGCGCGATAACGCATTCAGCCCGCTCAGGCGGGCTTGATGATCTCAGTGACAAACGATGAATCAGTTATTCCGGTGACAGTAAAATGCGCCGAAAAGTTTCCTCATGGGAAATGTCCGCGACCCGGCGCGGGCCGGATCGCGGACGCTGATCGACGGGAAGGAGCGAGGTTCCTCCCTACTTTTGCAGGTACTTTCGCTTGCTCTTGTCGAAGCCCTGGATGAGCTTCTTCGCATCGTAGACCCAGGCACCACCGCGCTGGAAGTAGCAATGGTACTCCGACAGCAGGGAGGCGGTCAGGCGGCGCGTGACACGGCGCACGATGTTGATCTCGGTGTGCAACGTAAGGTACTCGATGCCTTTCCGGTAGTGCTCCATGATCTCGCGCATGATCTCAAAGGTCGGCAGATTTTCGGTCTCGGCCTTCTCCTGAAGCGCCAGCAGCTCGTTGACACGGTTGCGGCTGATGAACATCGTGGGCTCGCTCTCGTCGTTGTACGTGATGACGTAGCGATCGAGCGCCTGTCGCTCCAGCGTGAAGGTCGCGCCAGAGTCGATGGGAATGGACTGGAACCAGTCGAGCAGGCCGTAGAGAAGTCGGGTCTCATTGTTGACCCAAACCCGCGCCTTCTGTCCGCCGGGAAGAACGAACTCGGTCTCCAGGATCGTCGGCTCTGCAGGGAAGAAGCCCGACGGAAACTGGCACAGGGGCAGCGTTCCGATCTGCTTGTGGTGATACTTGATGACCGCGCGAGCGTTTGAGGGCGGGTTGGGATCGGCTGACGGGACAGGCTCCTCGTCCAGCACGTCCTGCACGAGCGGGTTGAGCATCTCCCGGTCCAGCCCATTCTCGAAGCCGTCTTCGAGCAGTTGGTCGACCACATTGCCTTCGGAGTCGAGGAAGTGATATTCGGGGATGTCGAGCAGGCCGGGAACGCTGAACACGTAGCCGGGCAGAGTGCCCTGCGGGCGGTAGCGGTCGCCTCCCACCCAGAGCACGCGCTCATCGGCCTTCAGGGCATCCGTGATCGCGATCAGGTCTTCGGTGTAGGTGCGGTAGTCCGGCGTGACCTCGAACAGGTCCTCCAGCAGAATGGACGCTCGCACTGAATCTTCGCTGTCCAGAACGCTATCAACAAGCTGCTCGCGCTCCGGGTCGCCGAGAACCAGTGGCTGCGCTGCCTCCTGTGCATCGGTCTCCGCGGTGTCGCTGACCTCCTGCTCGGCGAGAATAGGGAAGTGCGCGACGAATTCAGCAATCTGCTTCGGGCCGGCCCACGTTCCGTCCGAAAGGGGCGCCGCCCCGCTGGTCAGAAAGAGCCCGTTGTAGAATGCGTAAGGGTTGAAGTTATCCTGATCCTTGCGCCACACGAGAAACTGCAGAGCCTTCGTTTTGAGGGGCCTGCCGACCGTATCAAGCAGAGCGGCAATCGTCTCGGGCTTGTCCGTCGCAAGCCCGACTGCCTCCGCCGTTTCGATGTAGGGGAGCACGTCCTCGTCCTCGAGGAAATTGTCGAACAGAACATCTTCCTCATTGGTGTGCTCCGCCTGGAGCAGCCAGTCGGAGGGAGCCACGTAGTCCTCCCCGACGCGGAAATAGCGCGGGCTGTCGGAGAGCAGGAACTCGAGCATCTCCTCATAAATTTCTGCGGGCCGCCCGTAGACGGTGTGCAGCTCGTTCGCCAAATGGGGGATCCGGATCGGCTGGCCCATCGTGTTGAGGATGCGGCGAACATTGAAATCGAACGTGCTGTTCGCGTCGAGGTAGCGCGTCCAGAGCGTCCATTTGCGATCGACTGCAGTGATGTGCGGATTGGTGGTCAGGGCGACGCGGGCCAGCCTGGAGTCCACATCGGGCCGCCCCACGGCGCGAGCGACGTCGCCGGCCTTCATCGGCTCACCGGTCTGAAGCAGAGCTTTATGAATCAGGTCACCGGCATAGCGGGCAGCGAGTTGCTCCGGCGTCTGCGGCTCCTGTGACTTCGAAATAACGGCGGTTGCCACGTAATTTTCTCCTTTGTTCTCAATCCACTGACAGATGAAGGCGCCGAATGGCGGACAAAATGCACAATGTTCGACGCTAAACGATAAGCTCAGCTACCAGATCGTATGGGCGAGCCTCCACGACTCTGGTGCGGACGAAGCTCCCGGGCGCGGCAGAGCATCGGCGCACAAGCACCTGCCCATCCACCTCCGGTGCATCGCGGAACGAGCGCCCGACGGCCGTCGTGATGTCCATTGGAGAGCGGCTCTCGACAAGGACTTCCAGCTCGCGACCTACCCACTTCTGGTTGCAGGCGAGCGAGATCGCTTGCTGCCGCTGCATGAGCAGATCCTTGCGGCTGCGCTTGATGCGGGAAGGGACTTTGGGCATCATCTCTGCGCTCGGAGTGCCGTCCTCGACGGAGTACTCGAAGACCCCGACGCGGTCGAACCTCGCCTCGTCGACAAATCTCTCGAGCGTCGCGAAATGCTCCTTCGTCTCGCCGGGAAAGCCGACGATGAACGTCGTTCGGATGGCGACATCGGGGGCCGCGGCGCGAAAGTCGGCGAGCAGCTTCAGGTAGCCTGCGTTGGACATGGGGCGACGCATCTTGCGCAGCATCTCGTCATCGGCGTGCTGCAACGGCATATCGATGTAGTGGCAGACCTTTGGCGTGGTGGCGACGGCCTCGATGATTCCCCGATTGACGCGGGACGGATAGCAGTAGAACAGGCGTATCCAGTGAATGTCGTTCACCTGCGCGAGCTCACGCAGCAGCTCCGGCAGCCGCATCTTGCCGTAGAGGTCGTAGCCGTACTGCGTCGAGTCTTGCGCGATGAGATTGAGCTCGCGCACTCCCTGCGAGGCCAGAAGCGTGGCCTCCTCCAGGATGCGCTCGAACGGCTTGCTGACGTGGCCGCCACGGAACGAGGGAATGGCGCAGAAGGTGCAAGCATGGTCGCATCCCTCAGAGATCTTCAGCCATGCGGTCCAGGGCGCGCCGAGACGAACACGAGTCGGCGTCTCCACCCAGCGGTGATGCGGCTTCTCGCCGACCTGCATTAACTGGTCGGTGCGTATGAGAGACTGCCCGACCACGGTGCCGATATCCCCGATGTTTCCGGTCCCGATGAAGGCGTCCACTTCGGGAAGCTCAATGCGAAGCTGCTCGGAGTATCGCTGCACCAGACATCCCGCCACCACGACACGCTTGATCTCGCCCCGCTTCTTTCGCTCCAGGGCCTCGAGAATCGTATTGATCGACTCTTCCTTAGCGGCATCGATGAAGCCGCAGGTATTGATGACGACGACATCCGTGCCTTGGGACGCGGCATTGGGGGTCCGGCTGCTCTCGACGGCATAGCCTTCCCGCGCCAGCAGTCCCAGCATCTCCTCGGAATCGACCTCGTTTTTCGCGCAGCCGAGGTTTATGAGGCTGACCTTTCCGGCATTGGGACGGGATATTTCGATCGTGGGCATTGCATACTTTCGGCGGCGACAGCCACTCGGACACAACAAAAAATGCGTCCGCAACGCTGCGCCGCAGGGCAGGTTCACTTAGAAGGTTGACTAAACATCTATTTTACCGCATTTGAGCCCAAATTGCCAACTCCCCGCAGCGCGTTAATGGCTGCTTCTCCGCTCATCAGTCTACTCAGATCTGTCCTAAGCCAGGGATTTGGCCCAATTACGCCGATCACGTCCCAGGCTCGACCGGATGCTTTCAAGGCGACAACCTCACAACTTCGATGGTCGATACGCCGCAGAAGTTATTGATTGGTTAACGACGGCCAAGTGAGATTAAATCGCAGGCGAACCGTTGACAAAATGCGTCATTCATGCTACAATTGCTTCGTGCAATTAAGCGTAACGTTGAGATGTTTTATGGAGGGACTGCCCGGAAGACATTAGCTTCCGGACAGCCTAGTGCTTGAGTAGGGGACGCCTACTCTGCGTCCTTCCGGTTCATCCGGAAGAGGCACACTGCGTATTACACGATACCGGTCGTGTAATACACGATGCCAATGAGATGCGTTATCGTCTGCATTGGTTCTCCAATTCATCCAACGTAACGTGCGCCATGCTAAAGCGAACGATGCGACTAACATCGTCGCTTGCTAAAGCAAGGGCACACAACTTGCTTGCACAATCCGCGTTTCGGGAAGACAGACGGCCGTCTGTCTTCCCTTTTTCTTTGGACGCTCTAAGGATGACGCATATGAACGAATTATTCAAGTAGACACGGGAAATAGAGACTAAAAAACGGGTTTGACTTACGCATAGTACAAGGGCGCCTCAACTGAGGCGCCCTTGTAGTTTGAGGCGACGGGAGTGCAAACAGGACGGATGGCTACCGCTCCTTGACGCTGACGATGCCTATGTCGATGCCCTGTCCGCCAATGGTCTGGTGGCAGTGGGCGGCAATAGTGATGGTGGCACCCGGCTTCAGGTGAGCAAGCGCCTCCGGGGTGATCTCCAGGGAGTCGTAGCTGGTAAGGTAACCTGCCTCTTTTCCCGCCAGGACTCCGTCGATGTAGATCTCGATGTCCTCGTCGTGGAAGACCAGGAACTGGAGGTTGAAGAGGCTGCGAGCCGGCAGCGTGACGGTGCGGCGTATCCAGATGTCCGAGGTGTTCCAGTCGGTATGGTGAGCGCCCGCGTTGCCGAATCCTCCCGGCCCTTGCTTCCAGCCGGAGTCGTCGAAGCCGGGCCGAAACCAGTTAGCGGCGGGCAGGATGGTGGTGTAGCGCCAGATCGCGGGAGTCTGCTGAGAGGTTGGCACGACGTCGGTGACGATCGGCCTGACGGGGAGATCGTCCCAGGGCCCGACATTCTCGCGATCCTGGCTGGCCCATTTTCTCCATACTCTTCGATTGGCCAGCATCTTGATGAAGATGCCGCCTACCACCGGGCGGGCATGCATCCCGTCGCTGTGGATGTCGTCTGTGACGTAGGAATCCACCATAGGCACACGGGCGGTCGTCTCGTTCAGATAGCGGTAGATCGGGTCGATGAGGGTCTCGAAGTCGCTCTGGTTCTCCGCAAGAGTCGCCGTCCAGAGCGACCAGTCCATCTTGGTCAGATGGGTGCGCGAGTCGAGCGGGACGCCGTAGGGCTGAATCACCTGCTTATAGTAGGTGACCTCCTGCTTCGCGATGCCGCGCGGGAAGACGTTCAGGCCCAGAATGCGATCCCACACAAGATTGTATTTCTGACTCCATGTGTTCGCTTTGTCGAAGGCCAGCCTGGAGTGCCCGTTCTCCTGAGTCACTTTGATCCAGTGCGCCGCATCGGCCTTCGCCTCATTACGATACTTCGTCGCGTTCGCCATATCGCCGCGCATCCGGCACAGGTCGCCGTATGCTGCCAGGCCGAGGATAGCCTTGACGGAGAGGTTGGCGTTGTGCGCGAGATGGCCCATGAAGTCGTCCGTGCACAGCTGCTCCTCGGGGTCGAGGCCATACTTTTCCAGATACTCCGCCCATTTCGTCAGCTGGGGCCACCACTTCGCGACGAACGCCGGGTTGCCCTCCGCCTGAGCGATGGCGTCGCAGAGAATGAGCATGTTTCCGCTCTCCTCCACGGGCATTCCCTCCCCTCCGTCGTCGGTGCCGCGGGCGATGGGATAGGTGCCCAGGTCGTGCGGGGCGTTGGGGAATTTCCAGTGGTCGGAGGCGGCGTAATCAAGGATGGGAACCAGGCTGGCTTTCGCGAGCGAGGGGCTGAGGAACACCCAGATAGGATCCATTGGGAAGATGACATCGACGGTCGCGATGTCGCCGTTGCTCGTGTTCTCCTTGGTGAAGAACAGGGGCTGTCCCTTAGCGTCCGCGGCTAGGCCGCAGGCTGCAACGCACTCCCGATAGGCCAGCGCGGCGATCTGCGCGTACTTCTCGCCGCCCGCCTTCGTCATATCCGCCATTAGCTCCCTATCGAACTTCTCGCATCGCTGCACAAGGGTCGGATAGTCCCGCTCCGCCTCCTGAAACATCACAGCGGGCGTGGCTCCGTTGCGCCGCCAGTAGGGGCGCAGCTTCCGGCGGAAGTAGAGGATCGAATAGATCTCGTCGTAGCCGACCATCAGGTGACGCGACACCGAGGCGGCTCCGACCTTTCCGAGATCGAAGGCGAATGCCAGAGTCGGATTGCCGTCGCTCACCGGGCGCGGCATCCGCAGGTTTTTGCTGCTCTGGACTGTGCCGGTGGCCGCGAAATCGAGAGCAAGGCTCTGTGCCAATCCCGTCGCTGGTGTTGATTGTGAGGCGGGGGCGACTGCGTACGCATAGCCCCAGTCGAGCTGGTGGTCATCGCCCGAGCTGCCGAGGATATTCTGACTGTGGGTTCCGGCACTCAGCGCCGTGAGGCCGCCCATAGCCTCCTCCTGCCACTCGACCTCCTGCCTCGGAGAGTTGACGGCCAGTCCCGAGCTGACGCTGTCGTAGAGCGAGACGCTGTGCTGCTTTGCGTCCGCCGAGCGGACGCTCCAGGTGAGGTAGCTCAGCGGGCGTCCCAGGGCGTTCAGGTCGTTGGGCAGGGCCGCTGTCATGAACGTCAAAGTAACAAAAATCTGCTCGTTCCCAAACTCATAGATGCTGCGTGTAGGGAGCACCTGTACGCTCAGTTGCGGCAG
>JANXLO010000558.1 GCA_025355115.1 Chthonomonadaceae bacterium | reverse complement strand
CTACGACAGCGACGAGGGCCGCTCCCTCGCCGGAGCCATAACCGCCGTCATGACGGGCGAAGCCTACAACCAGTCCAGCGTCATCGCCCGCGACCATGGATGGCCCTTCCTCGGCTATGAAAAGAACCGGGAGCCGTTCCTGGACGTGATGCGAATGCACCGCGCCGCCGTTGAGGAGATCGACCCCAGCTATGTGCCGCGCGACCTGATGGACGCCGCCAGAGAGTGCTGGGACAGTGCGATCAAAAAGGGCGAGGAGCACGGCTACCGCAACGCTCAGACGACTGTTCTCGCTCCAACTGGCACGATCGGCTTCCTTATGGACTGCGACACGACAGGCATCGAGCCGGATATCGCCATCGTCAAGTACAAGAGCCTGGTCGGCGGCGGCATGATGAAGATCGTCAACAACACCGTGCCGGAGGCTCTGGAGCGTCTCGGCTACACAGCGCCCCAATGCACGGAGATCCTTGCTCACATCGACAAACAAGATACTGTCGAGGGCGCTCCGCATCTTTTGGACAAGCATCTCTCGGTTTTCGACTGCGCGTTCAAACCCGGTAATGGCACCCGCTCGATCCACTATAAAGGCCATATACGTATGATGGCGGCGGCACAGCCCTTCCTCTCCGGTGCGATCTCCAAGACCGTCAACATGCCGACCGAGGCGACCGCGGAGGAGATTGTCAGCACCTATATGGAAGGCTGGAAGCTCGGCCTCAAAGCGATCGCGATCTACCGGGACGGCTCCAAGCGGACACAGCCGCTGATGACAAAAAGGGCTGATGAGACGCCGGTCGACGTCCTGCCGGAGGCACAGCCCCTGACCGTCGCCGTGAGCAAGCCACTGCGCCGCAAACTGCCGGACGAGCGGGCCAGCATCACTCACAAGTTCAGCATCGCCGGTCACGAGGGCTACATCACAGTCGGCATGTACGAGGACGGCACGCCCGGCGAAATCTTCCTCACGATGAGCAAAGAGGGCTCGACCATTTCCGGCCTTATGGACTCTTTCGCGACCGCGATCTCGCTGGCCCTGCAGTACGGCGTTCCTCTTCCGACGCTCGTGGACAAGTTCGCCCACGCGCGGTTTGAGCCGAGCGGCGTGACCAACAATCCCAATATCCGGTTCGCGAAGTCAATTATGGACTACATCTTCCGATGGCTCGGCAGCAAATTCCTCAACCGGCAGATGGAGACTGAAATTCCTTCACTCGCAAGTGTAAACGGAGAGGAAAACGGCCACAGCCCGTCGAACGTCACGTCCGAAGAGCGTTTCCTTCCTACTTTTGCCGCTCCCGCGCCATCGCTCAGCCTGACCGAGCGAGAGCGCGAGACCTTCCAAAATCAGGCGGACGCCCCGATCTGCACAGAGTGCGGCAGCCTGATGGTTCGCAATGGTGCGTGCTTCAAGTGCCTGAACTGCGGTTCCGTCTTCGGCTGCTCCTAATCCAGCCGTCTGCGGGAGGTTTGGCGGTCATTTTGCCCGCTGACCCTCCCGCAGACAGCGGGATGCCTTTCAAAATCTATTTCTGACTGGCGGATGACAGTCAAAACGCCCTGGCTTGCAATAGCAACGCGGCACCATGCCGAAACCTTACGGAGCTGATCGCCGGAATGGGCCATTTTCCGTTCCGTTGGCAATCGGCCTGGGGAGAAGAGCGACGATGCTGAAAATCATTGAGATACATACGGCGACCAACACGCAGAGCGAGTACGTCGTACTGCAAAATCAGGGTTTGATGACTGTCAGCCTGCGCGGTTGGGCGCTCTGCACGGATGCCTATCTGGAGGGGGAACCGACCGAGATAGCCGAGCAGATGTACATCTTCCGAGAGGAGGTCAACATCAAGCCCTATACCCGTGTCGTGCTTTTCACTGGCTCTGGTGCCGACGAGTGGATGCCCACCGTCGACGGCAAGCAAGCCTACTGTGCCTACTGGAACCGCCCCGAGCGCCTCTGGACATCCGCCGCGCACGTCCATCTTCTCCACCTGCAAAGCTCGAAGATCGTCTTCCCCAACACAGTCCCCGCCCCTCCTGACCTTGCCTCCAACTAAATCCGCCTGTCGCGAAGAGAGCACTGCTGATCGATGGAGCTAACGGACATTCCGTGCGTTCCGAGAGCAGAGTCCGTTGTTTCCTATCCTTAAATGTGCCAAATGTGCCATGACCTGGACATAAATGCGCCAAACGTGCTACATAGTTAAAAAGCTCGGTAGAGCGGTTGTATGCATCTTAGACGCAGAATGCGGCGGGGAAGTGGGCAAGGGCGAAACCCATTCGGGTTCTTTGCGTATGTAAGTCTGGGAATGCTGCAATGATTCCGACACCACTTGCAGGAGAATGAAATGGCGTATTCAGCCGAGATCAGCCGCGTCAATCCGAGCTGCTTTCTGTTTATGATCGATCAGTCGAAATCAATGGACGACCCGTTCGGCGGAGGCGTGGGCAAGAAGAAGGCGGATGGGATGGCGGACGCCCTCAACCGGCTGCTTCAGAATCTCGTCATCAAGTGCGCGAAGGGCGAGGGCATCAACGACTACTACGTCGTAGGCGTCATCGGCTATGGCGCGAAGACCGGCCCGGCGTTCGGCGGGCCGCTGACGGGACAGCATCTCGTTCTCATCAGCGAAGTGGCGAACTCCCCCACGAGGGTCGAGGAGCGCACCAAGAAAGTGGACGACGGAGCGGGCGGCGTGATAGACCAGACAGTGAAATTTCCGGTCTGGATCGAGCCCGTCGCAAAGAGCGGCACTCCAATGGCGGAGGCGTTCCAGCTCGCACATAAGATTTTAGAGGGCTGGATTGCGGCGCATCCCGATTCGTATCCTCCCATCGTCATCAACATCACTGACGGCGAATACAATGTGGATCCCACGCGAGAAGCGACGCTGCTAACCTCCCTCGCCTCGACGGACGGCAATGTGCTGCTGTTCAACTGCCACATCTCCGGCCTCTCTTCCGCGCCAATCGTCTTTCCCAACACCGATGCGGGCCTGCCCGACGAGTGGGCGCGAAAGCTGTTCGCGCTATCGTCTCCCTTGCCGGACAACATCAGCGCCTCCGCACTGGCGGAGGGCTACCCGATAGGGCCGGGAGCACGTGGGTTCGCCTTCAACGCCGACCTTGTAGAGCTGATCCGTTTTCTGGACATCGGCACGCGCCCGAGCAACCTGCGCTGAGGAGAGGCCGTCCGTGAATTTGACTCCACAGGGCTTCTGGGTGCCGAAGGCCGGAAGCTCCGAAACCGACTATGAGGACGCTTTCGCGGTTGGCCCTGCCGGTGTTGCAATAGCCGATGGAGCTACCGAGTCGTCGTTCGCGCGCGCCTGGGCGAAGCTTCTCACCGAGGGCTTCGCCTGCAATCCGCTCTCGATGTCTCCCGGCCCGGTGGAAATTCTGGAGCGAATCGGGCCGCTGCAGCAGCAATGGCACGAGGGCATCGCCTGGGATCGCCTGCCCTGGTTCGCGGAGGACAAGGCGCGGAACGGGGCTTTCGCCGCACTGCTGACGTTGCGCTTCGACGGAACGCTGAACGAGCCAGAGGATGTGGCCGCTGTCGAGCGTAACTGGTACGCCCTTGCCATCGGAGACACCTGCCTCGTCCAAATTCGCGCCGACGCTATCTACCTCTCCTTCCCCATAGATCGCGCCGCCGCCTTCGACAGCAGCCCGACGCTGCTATCGTCCAATGCAGACCGCAACAGGCACGTTCTGGACGGAGCCGAGCGACTGAACGGCACTTTCCAACCGAAAGACGTCCTTCTCCTGATGACCGATGCGCTGGCAAAGTGGTTCCTGGGCGAGGCTGAAGCGGGAAACAGACCATGGCACATTCTAGAGGCACTCACGGGAGAGGAGCAGTTTTCGGAGCTCGTCGATCGGCTGCGCGCAGAGCGCCGCCTCAAGAACGACGACACAACGTTACTGATAATCCGTGAGACAGGCGTATCACATAATTCCAGTGTAGACGCGAACGCGACCGATGCGACTGTTCACTCCGACCTGGATACGCCGGACTCTACCCTGCTGTTTAACGAGAGTTATCCCGATGAGGAGGCTGTATGAACTGGCCTCCAGCCTCCGACTATCAGGACGCAATACAGAACCCCGCGACCTGCTTCCACGACCCTGAGTTGAAGACAGGCAGGGTGGCAGTCAACAAACTGGGCCTCCCGCGAGTCGCTTCAGGCAACTTCGCGAGCGTCTACGAGATGCTCAACGGCACACACCGCTGGGCCGTCCGATGCTTTTTGCGGCAGGGCGAGGATCAGCAGAACCGGTACGCCCTGCTAAGCCTCTACCTTTCGAGGCTCGCTGTGCCAGGACTGGTGGAGTTCTCCTACCTTCAGGAGGGCATTCGCGCGCGAGGCAAGTGGTTTCCTGTAGTAAAAATGGAGTGGGTTGAAGGGGAGACGCTAACCACTTACGTTCAGAAAAACCTCTTCAAGCCCGACCGCCTGCGCAACCTCGCGCTGCAATGGCGCGGATTAATCGCCAGACTGCGGCAGCACAAGATCGCGCACGCCGATCTTCAGCACGGCAATGTGCTTGTCTCTCCGCAGGAGCAACTGCGTCTGGTGGACTATGACGGGATGTTCATTCCCAGCCTGCGTGGGCGACGCAGTTCCGAGTTGGGGCACATCAACTATCAGCACCCCAAGCGCACTCCCGACGACTATGACGAACGTCTCGACAACTTCTCTGCGCTCGTGATCTATACGGGGCTGATGGCTCTGAGCTTGGAACCCAACCTGTGGAAGCGGTTCGACACGGGTGAAAATCTGCTCTTCACCGCTCAGGATTTCCGGCTTCCGGAAAAATCCGTCCTTCTCACCTACCTGCAGCAGCACGCCGATCCTGGCCTCCGAACGCTTGCCGCCACGTTGACGAAGGCCTGCCACGGAACGGTGGCTCAGACCCCGGATTTCCACTCCGTCGTCGAGAATCTCACGCATATGCCCCCGGCCGACCCCTGGTGGCAGGGGGCGAAAATGGAACCGCCGCATCCCGATGCGGTGCCCCGGACAGTCAAAGTGCCGCCCCTGCCTCAACGCAAATACGCCGCGCCTGTCGTCCCGCCGATGCACGCGCCGACATGGGCCAGGCAGCCTTATGTCGAAGTGCCCCCTATGCCCGAGATAATTCAGCCGAAGCCGCCGCTTCAGCGTGGCATCCCCACCTCGACGGAAGAGCCTCACCCTCTCACCTTCGGCGAGCGAATGCAGAGCTGGCAAAGCTCTTCTTGCATGGTGCTTGTGCTTGCAATGTTCGGGATCGGGATGCTGGCGGAAGTCGTCATTGAAAAAGCGTTTCATCCTACCGCGATTGTCAGACGAGTGTCAGCGAAGCCAGGCCTGAGCATGACAGCAGTCGCTTCAGCCGCCCGTCGGAAACTTCACCCCTCAAGTTTCGTCAAAAAGATAAGCACAGCCCGCTGATCCGTTCCGCCCCCTCTCCGATCCGCGATGCCGTGAGCCAAACTCCCTGCTGTAAGGTAAAATGGAAGTTATGAACACCACTCTCGCTCCCCCTGTCGGAATCGACGATCCGACCAACGCCGCCATACTCGCGGTTTCAGAAGACAGAATTCAGGGCTTTCAGTCCGATCCATTTGGCGAGATCGCCCGTTTCAGTGAAGTCCCTGTCGATGAGGTAATCGCCCGAATTCGGGCCATGCTGGAGGCGGGTGTCATTCGGCGAGTCCGGCAGACACTGATGGCGACGAACCTCGCCCAGGGTTCTCTGGTCGCCTGGAAAGTCCCTGAGGATCGACTGAATGCCGCATTCGACACGATGTTTCAAGACGATCCTTTCTCCGGGCATGTCGTCATTCGATCGGCAGATGCCGCGACTCCCGGCTCGAGCTACCGTCTCTGGACAACTTTAAAAGTTCCGCAGTGCTACTCCCTCGCCAAGCACGCCGAGTTTCTTCGGAAAAAGACGGGCGCGGAGAGCTTTCTGCTGATGCCTGCACTACGGCTTTTCGCGCTCGGAGTGGGACATGTGAGACGGCGAGAGATGGAGCCGGGCAGCAAGTCGGAGGATCTGGCTGCGGTAATCGGCACTGAGATTGTCGATCTAAGTGCATTGGACTGGCAGGTTCTGACCGCGCTCAAGCGTGAGTTCGCGTCGACAGAGCTCTGCCGAGATCTCTGGGCGGCTCGGGCCAGGGAGGCGGGCGTTTCACTCGAAACATTCCTGGAGGTAGGCAATTCGCTC
>JANXLO010000529.1 GCA_025355115.1 Chthonomonadaceae bacterium | reverse complement strand
CCATAGGCACGGTTCGTCGTCGGATCGAGAAGGAACACCAGAGCCACTTGCTGGAGTGGCTACGACAAAGTTTTCAGAGTGGTAGTGTCCCGCAAGAAATGGTCGAGCGGCTTGCCGCATGAAAAGTGCAAGGATAGTGATACATATGATGCGGCGGCTTTTCTCTGTTTGCTGCAAGCTTCAGTCGTCGGTATCCTTGCCGGTCTTAGTTGTGCGAATGGTGGTGCCGTTGGGGGCGATGTGCGCGCTGCTGACGGGTGCGGGCATAGGGACACTTGGCCCTTTGATGGAGTGCCATAGGATACGGTTCAGTGCCTGCTCGTCGGCTTTGTCGTAGGTGGAGAAGTCCATGCGCCCAGACTCCTTCGCTCCGTAGGCGAGCGCGGTGTTTCTCACATTCAGGTCGATGCGCGGCGAGACGACGGAGTAGGGGGTAAAGTCGGCCTTGTTGGTGAAGCTCCTGGACATCGGCGCGGCGGCGGCATCGTACTGCGTAAGGGGCGGGAGGCCGAGGATCAGCTCCATCGTCCGCAGCATCGAGGCTGTCGAGTAGAGAGTGCTGTCCACGGAGCCGCGCTTGATATAGGGGCTGATAACCAGTCCCATCGTGCGGTGCGAGTCCACGTGGTCAGGGCCGTTCTGCGCATCGTCCTCGATTATGAAGATCGCGAACTCTTTCCAAAGCCTGGAGTGCGAAATCCCCTCGACGATCTTGCCTATAGCCAGATCGTTCGAGCCGACCATGGCTTTTGGGGAGAACGCGCCGACACGTGTGCCGCTTGTATGGTCTTCGCCAAGGCTCATGACTGTGAAGGCTGGCACTGTCCCTTTTGTCTCCATCTCCTTGAATTCGTTCAGGTAGATGTCGGCTTTGTCCATATCACGGCCCTTCGGCGCGATGTTGGGCTTGCCTTTGCCGATAAACTCCAGACTTGAATGGCCTACGAGGGAGGGGTGATCTGCATACTCGCCGTAGCTGCGGTACGAAAGCCCTTTGCGCCGGCAGGCGTCCCAGATGAAGCCCGCGCTGGGATCGGTGACGCTTCCGGTCTCCGACACAGCGCCCTTTCCGGAGTAGGCGAGCACCCAGGCGCGCTGGGTGAAATCTGTGGCTAGCGCGGAGGTCGACCAGGGGTGTCCGTCCTGCGACACCTCGCCGCTGCAGTATAGGTTGTCGAGCAGAACGAACTTGTCCGCGAGGCTATGATGGTTGGGAGTCACATCCATGCCGAAAAGGCAGAGCTGCGGGTCACCGTTCCCCTTCGGGACATCGCCGAAAACCTGATCGTAAGTGCGGTTTTCCTTGATGATGTAGAGGATGTGCTTGATGGGCGAGGGGTCGCCGAGACGGCTGGGGATGGCAGTTTTAATCTTAGCATCGTCGCCAGCCAACTGCCTGTCGGCATAGGGCGTATTGGAGATGACCTGTCTCGTGTACTCTGCGAGCCGGGCGTCGCTCGGCACATCCACAAAGGAGAGCAGGCCTCGCAGTTGCTGACCATGGTGCACGAATCCCGCGGGATGATCCGGATTGATGGGCAGCCTGACCTGATTGGGGCCTGTTCCCATGCCCTTGCCGCTGCCAATGATGATCTTTTTCCCGTCTGGCGTGACTTTTACGGCGGTGGGATACCACCCAGTCGGGATAAAGCCCTTCACTCGGGCTTTGCCGATCTCGGAGACATCCACAACGCAGACGTCGTTGTTGTCGGCATTGGCGACATAGAGCGTTTTGCTGTCGGGCGAGACGGCGACGGCGACGGGCGTGCTTCCGGAGGGCGATTTTGGAGTCAGCCCCGTGCGGATAGTCTCCACAAGCTGGCCCGAGGTCGCATCGATCACTGAAACGGAATCGGAGTTGCCGCAGGAGACATAGAGGCGGCCATCCGCGGCCAGGACGAGGTCGTTTGGATGAGCCCCAGTAGGAAGATGCGCGGCGATTTCAGGCTTCGTCGGATCTTCAATGCGCACCGCGACGATTTCCGACCCGCCCATATTGGCGATGCCGAGCAGTGATCCATCGCCATTTAGCCCGATGGCAACGGGATGGTCGCCGACCGCGAGGACTGAGAGCGTCCTGCCATCTGTCGCATCGAGCGTGTAGAGCTTGCCGTCGGAATTGTTCAGCACGAACAGGCTTTTGCCGTCCTGCGAGATCGCGATGCCTGCCACGGCAGAGTTCTTCGCATCGCTGCCCGCCAGGGAGAAGCTTTTTGCCTTGCGCCAGGTGCCGTCCGCGTCCCTGTCGAAGACCAGCACGTCGTTTTTCAGCAGAGGGATGCCGCCGGATGCGTAAATTCGCTTCCCGTCCGGTGCCCACGCGATGCCGTTCCAGGTGCGAAGGACACCGAGGCTGGCGATCTCCTTCTCGGTGGCGACATCGATGAGGTGAATCGCATGGGAGTTATAGCCAGCATTGGCGATGGCAAGCGTTTTGCCGTCGGGGCTGAATGCTCCGCCGAGCAGAAAGTCGTTCGTGCCTATTGGCCGTCCTGCGGGGCTGATTTTCCAGCCGTTGAACAGCGTCGTCACGTCGCCATCCTTGCCGGGAACGATGATGGGGAGCCCCGATTTAGGATGCATCATATGTGAGGACCGCAGGAGCGGCGCGACCGCCGCCGCGCTCAGTCCCGCTGCCAACGCCACTACCGCCAATGCCAAAATTCGTTTCGCAAGTCGCATTCGTCTCTCCTCTTCGTCTCGCGTATGTCCTGAAAGAGTATAGCACAGCGTATGTTAATGGTCTGTTAACGGCTAAATCATAGACTCACGGACTCTCAAATTAGCCAAAATACTAGATGGGCAGGGCGTAGAACGAAGACAGCAGCAGAAACTGAGCTGTATAGTCGATGGCGGGTTCATTGATGACAAAGTCGCGGACGGAGTCGTGATAGACCCCGACGGAGGCCTGGCTTCTGCTGTGGAGAGACTGACGCGAGACGCTGTACTCCAGGCTGTCCCGGCTGAAGTCCTGCCCACTCAAGACCGCCAGACTGGTTGGACCCGCGATCATTGCGCCGTCGAGCTGGAACTTGCCTATGCTGGATGCTTGATGATGCGGGTGTTTTGGGAAGCGCGATCCCGCGCCTATGACGCAGGAGAGGCCGAACGGATTGCAGCCCAGCAGGTAGTCGCGTTGCCACCGAGCGGCCTCCCCTGCGGCTCGGTCGCCAGTGAGCTTTGCGTAGAGTAGGCATGTCAGAGCCGCGCCAGCAGCGGTCGCCGCCGTTCCCCACACATACTTGGTCGCCAGCCCATATGGGTTCGACCGGCTGCTCGAGGCAATTTTTTCGGCGTCTCTCTGCAAGTAGCCGAGCACCTTGTGTCGATCCTCAACTCCGGCATGTGCATGGAGGCGGAAATGAGCCAGGGAAGTAGTGGTGTAGACGCTGACGGGCTCGTCCGCGATGTCGTTATCGTCAGCAAGATCGAGGGCCTGCCGGAGATAGCTTGCCTTTCCGGTCGCGTGATGAAGCTCGGCGGCTCCCCACTGCATGTCGTCCTTCCACGACTCCTCCGCGTAGAAGTCTCGCGGCGTGGTGGATAGCACACGTGGATTCTGCTGGCCCAGCCTGTAGACCGACTGAGCGGAAGCGAGGCACTGCATTGCGAACTGCGGCGCGAACAGTCGATAGAGGCGTGACGCCATCGCGAGGGCAGCGGCAGTCCGCCCCGCGAGGTTGGCTCCGATTCCGTGCAGCACAGGACGCGGTCTCCATGACTTTCGCTTAACGTGGCTGTCATCTTCAGGCAGCCGCCAGAAATCGTGGTCGTGCCGATCCCCGACCTGATAGTAAAACTCTTGAGGGGAAGGATGCATCTTGAGCAGCCAGTCAAGACCGATTTTCGCCTGAGAGAGCAGAGGCGGGAGTGCGCTCGACACATTTGTCTTGGAGTCGGAGTGCGGATTAAGTTCGTAGGCGAACAGCATGAGCGCTGTAACGTAGCTCGTGGTCTCTACGAACTTGAGGTAGTCACCGGCATCGTGCCAACCGCCGGTCGCGTCGAAAGGCTGCCCGTTGCGCGGCCCGCCTCTGACGATTCCGTCGTCCAGATGGCAGGGCTTCCGCCGCGCCGAGGTCTGCGATCCACACTGCTGGACGGAGAAATATTTTAACAGCAACGGTTGAAGGTTTGCATAGAGATGAGGCTCAACAGCGAAGGGAGGCGAGAGGCTCCCATCCGTAAGTCGCACTCGATACCGACCTATTCGCCGGAACGAATCGAACTCCGCCGTTAGCAGCCGATCCTGACCAGGCTTCGCGGGAACAGTCCTCAATTCCCCTGAGAAGCAGGCCGCGCCAGTCGCCTCCTCGACGAGGCTGAACCGATTGTCATTAAGAAGACGAGGCAGTGGGATCAGGGCGCGCTTAGGCTCACCGGGCAGGAACCCCACCTGGTTGATCACGACGGGATGGGCGGAGGGAAACCCCTCCGCCCCAGCATTTTTCCCGAAACAACTTGCGGTCACGACGCCCGCTCCGCCTGCAAGCAAAGCACGCCGACTCATCCCCGGATGCGATTTTGTCTCCTCATCGTTTGTTATGACTGCCTCTTTACTACAGACCATGTTCTGAAGGGATGAGTGCAACGATGTTGCTACCCGGCGACATCGACGACGCGGTTCTCTTCCCAACTGGTTTTCGCCGCCTCGATGATCTCCTGGACGGCCAGGCCATCCTCGCCGCTCGCCTCGATCTCCGTGCGATCCACGCCAGCCTTGATCTGCTCGATCCAGCGGCCAATCCGTTTATCGAAGGTCTGTCCGAAGCCGGACATCCCTCCCATGATGCTGTTCTTGATGACGGTCAGCTCCATGCTGTGACGCGGATAGAAGGTCAGCTCCTCGAAGCAGTTGTCGAGCACGAAGCGGCCCTCGGTGCCCATGACCTCGCAGCGCTCCAGGTTGTGGGAGGGATTCGCGTCGTAGGAGCCGGTGAGATGCCCGACGACGTCGTTCTCGAAGAGTATGTTGACCTGCGCGTTGCTCCAGCATACTCGCTTGCCGTCCGGCCCGTCCGCTTTTGGGGATCGGTTGAAGAAAGCCTGCACTTTGACGGCTTTGCCGCAGTAGTAGCGCATGATGTCGAGCGAATGGGGGTGCAGGGCGCGGATGTGGAACCAGGGCGAAGTCTCGTTCGGGTTGCCGATCCACATCGTCATGTTGCACAGCAGCGGAGTGCCGAGCTTGCCGCTGGTGATCCACTCTTTCGCCTTCGCGCCTGGCGGTGTAAAGCGGTGATTCAGATTGATGCCGTAGCAGAGATTCTTCTCCTTCGCCAGGGCCACCATCTCGCGTGCGTGCTCGATGTTGTTGCTGATCGGCTTCTCGCCCAGGACATGCAGACCGGCGTTCAAGCACTCCATGGTTGGCTTGTAGTGGTCGCCGCCGTTGTCGCCTCCCGCCGTGCAGACGGAGACCATATCCAGCTCCGTCCCGACCTCCTCAAGCATCTGCGCAACGCTCGTCCATTTCCTCACGCCGTCCCGTGTCGCCGACTTCTCGACCCGATCCTCCTGTATGTCACAGTAGCCGAGCAGTTCCGTATCGGGATGCCGCATGTAGATCGGGCCATGCGTGTTTCCTATGCCGCCGCATCCAATTACCGCTGTCTTTAGAGCCATCGGTGCTCCTCCTTCTCAGTGTACATCAACTCTTTTCAACCGTTCTCGACATCGACGACTCGCTCCTCTTCCCAACTGAGAATCGCGGCCTCGATGATCTCCTGGACGGCCAGACCATCCTCGCCGCTCGCCTCGATCTCCGTGCGGGGTGCACCGGCGTTAAGCTGATCGACCCAGCGGTGTACGCGGCGCGAGATGGTCGCCTCGAAATTGGGGACGCCGCCGAACAGCGCGTTCGGGATAACAACCAAATCGTCGCTGCGGCGAGGATAGAGCGTCAGCTTCTCGTAGCAGTTGTCGATCACGAAGCGGCCCTCAGTGCCCATGACCTCCGTGCGCTCAAGGCTCAGACGGCTATTGGCGTCGTAGGAGCCGGTGAGGTGCCCGATGGCTCCATTTTCGAACAGCACATTGACCTGCACATTGCTCCAGCAAAGGCGCTTGCCGTCCGGGCCGTCGGCCTTTGGGGCTCGGCAGAAGAAGGCATGGACTTTCTCCGCTTTTCCCAGGTAGTAGCGCATGACGTCGAGGCTGTGCGGATGGAGTGCGCGAATGTGAAACCAGGGGGATTTGTCGCTGGGATTGTCGATCCAGAGCGTGACGTTGGCGAGCAGTGGTGTACCAATGCGCCCGGCCGTCAGCCACTCCTTGGCCTGCTCGGCCTGCGGGGTGAAGCGGTGATTCAAGTCTGTCCCGAGATAGAGGCCCAACTGCGCGGCCTTCGCGACCATTGCGCGCGCCTCCACTAGCTGATTTGAGAGCGGCTTCTCGCAGAGGACGTGCCTCCCCGCCGCAAGGCACTGCATCGCGGGGCCGAAATGGTGGGATCCGTTCTGTGCGCCCGCCGTGCAGATCGATACGGCATCGAACTGCTCCTTCGCGAGCAGCGCGGCTACATTGTGATAGGCGAGCGTGGAGTACTGCCGGCCAGCGGCCTCCGCTTTCTCCTTAAGCAGATCGCATACCGCGACAATTTCGACATCGGGATGGGTGCGGTACGCCTCCAGATGCAGTGAACCGATGTGTCCGACCCCGATGACGGCGACACGCAAAGGCATGGCTCAAACTCTCCTCCGGCAGAGTCCCTCGTCCGGCCCCTTGCATGAAGGAATCCGCACTCTGCTCGCCGCGCTCGAAATCTTCGCGCTCGATTTACCGCTCCGGGGAACACCGGAGGGGAAACTGCGCTGCCGCTATATTCGGCTTTCGCAAATTGGACTCCTGCCTCACTTGACAGCAGCGTGGAACAGAGGCTATAATGAAATTGCAAAGCACTTTGCATTACAAAGCAATCTTAATTACATTCCGCTGTTGCCCCGAGGGCGGCACCGTGAGGGGAGGGCTAAACCATGATGGAGACGAGCTACTGCGAGCCGAATACGAGGCCCATTCCGGGCCAGCGACGCATCGTCCTTGCGGAAGTCGCGGGTTTCTGCTTCGGTGTGCGCCGCGCTGTTGAGATGACGGAGTCGGCCCGACGGGAACGGGACGGGCTTATCACGACGCTTGGCCCGATCGTTCATAATG
>JANXLO010000512.1 GCA_025355115.1 Chthonomonadaceae bacterium | reverse complement strand
GGCTGCCTCTTCCGACTGCCCCATTTTGCGAAGATAGGCTATGTAGGCGTCACGGCGGGCAACATATTTTTGATCTTCGGTGGCATTTGCCAGCAGCACGATTTGGCTGCCTCCTGGACAGGCAGTGCTCATCGAGAAAATGGCACTTCCCACCAGGTAGCTGATGATGCTCCTTCCCTCGCGCATCCTCACCGCACACTGCATCATGGCATGGCGAAGGGCCAGGCCCTCCATAGGGCGGCCTTCCCGCTCCGCCAGCACAGCTTTCGCCACCGTGAGCCGTGCCATGGCCCGCAAAGTGGAAAAATGAGGTAGGAGAAGAGCGGCATAGGTGCTTTCGCGCAGAAGCGCGGAGTCCAGGCCATAGGTTTGCCGATGGAGCGTCCACGCCGCCGCTGGCTCCTCCAGGCTGTAATCCTCAAAGCGCTTCTTCCGCCCGGCACGCAACACGGCGTCGATGCCCTCCGCATCCCGTTTGGCGTCGAATAGTCCGACAGCCCTCATCATCGGGAAATAGGCGTTGTCAGGGTCGATTTTCTCGCCCCGTGCCGCCGCCTCATCGAACGCAGCCCAGGAATCCTTGCTGCCTGTCTGCCTGTCAGTCATCTTGGTCTTGCCGGTCTGAATCTTCTCAGCCTCTCCGTCCCTGCTTACCCACATCGTTCCCAGCGTCATATACCGCAGATAGTGCGCATCGGGGCCAGCTTTGCCGGGAAAGCGCGCTGCCAGAGCGGACAATCGGTCGCCAAATCGGTACTGGAAATTTGCGTAGTGCGACTGTGGTGTCATGCCAGAGGATGCGGGGGAGTTGGTGCTTTCAACCAGTGCGGCGGCAAGCTGAAGCGTGTAGTCGCCCGGGTTTTGCGCAGCGAGCGCCGCAGGGCGACTGCCCTCCCATTTCTGCACGGTCGGCATCGGCCCCTCCTTCACACCAAGATCACGCAGGCGTGCCGCATAGGGAGAGGAATCAAAAATCATCCGAACCTGCATCTGCATGAGCGAGCGGGTAGGCGGCGCCAGCAGCAGTCCGCCGAGAATAAGCAGTGGCACTGCGATGAGCCCTGGTCTGCCGACGGGCGGCGACTTTTCCCCGTCCTTAGTCTCCATAATGCTCTCCTGTTAGCAGATTGTCTGCCCGTCGTCAGCTTAACACTGGGAACGGGGACTGACGTCCTCCTCCGGGACAATTAAAAGTCCGCCTTCGCGGACTCCGGAGCCAGTTGAATGCGGAAGCAGGTTCTCGTCCATACCACGCAGCAACCTAGATATGCCCGCGAAGGCGGTCACTTGGCCGAAGACCCGCAGCGCAGAAGTTCACTTCGGCGGGCGCGCTATCAATCTTCGACCTCGCGCATTTCCGTTTGGAAGACGTTCGCCCTTTATAGAGAGGGGTTATAAACCCCTGATGTCCTTCGCTAGTCAGCGCTTCCACACTCGACAAACTCCGGAGTCCGCGAAGGCGGACTTTTAACTGTCCCGGAGGAGGACTTCAGTCCCCGTTCCCAGCTCGTTACGGCAATAGGGGCGGGTCGAAGCCTTTGAGGGCGCTGACCAGCTCCTGCACGGAGGCGGCAGACTTCTGGAGAGCGATGTTCTCCGCATCGGTCAACGCGATGCTGACGATCTCCTCGACGCCGTTCGCGCCGATTCGGGCGGGCAGGCCAAGATAGAGGTTGTGGACATTGTAGCCGCCCTGATTATCCCCCGTGTAGACGGCACAGGGCAGGACCCGCTTGCGGTCGTTCAGGACAGAGTCGATCATCTGCGCGAGGGCCGCGGACGGCGCATAGAAGGCGCTGCCTGTCTTGAGCAGGGAGACAATCTCACCGCCGCCTTTGCGGGCACGATCCACGATCGCCTCCAGCCGCTCCGCGCCGATCAGGCTGGTGATCGGAATTCCGGCGATGTTGGTGCTGCCGACCAGTGGAACCATATCGTCTCCGTGCCCGCCCAGCACGTACGCATTGACGTCCGCAACGCTCGCGCCGGTCTCCATCGCGAGAAAAGTGCGGAAACGAGCGGTGTCGAGGATGCCCGCCTGACCGAAGACTCGGTGCGGGGGAAATCCGCTTTCTAAAAGCGCTATGTGGCACATGGCATCGAGCGGATTTGTCAGCAGAATCAGAATTGTATTCGGCGACTCCTTGACGACAGCGCGGGTCACATCCCGAACGATGCCCCCGTTCACTTTCAG
>JANXLO010000458.1 GCA_025355115.1 Chthonomonadaceae bacterium | reverse complement strand
CGGGTATCATCCACCGGGCGCCCTATAGGTTGCCATGCAATTTTTTGGAGGAGTCTATGCTGCCGGAGACTATGCTGGTGCCGCGCTTTTTGGGCGGCGGGCTGATTGAGTTATATGAGAAGGCTGTTCCGGTGCCGCAGGCGGGGCAACTGCTGATTCGAGTGGGGGCGAACGCATTGTGCGGCTCGGAGCGCGGGCAGTTTCTGCATGGGACGAATGTCACGCCGGGGCACGAGGCTGCAGGGATTGTCGCAGCGGCGGGGCCGGCAACACGAACGTCTGTCGGGACGAACGGTGCGCTATTTCTCATGGATTTTTGCGGGGAATGCCGCTCCTGCCGTAAGGGCTTCACAAACCAGTGCCTCGCCAAGCGCGGCGATCTCGGATTCAATCGAGATGGCGGCTATGCGTCCTATGAACTTGTCCCGGAAACACTGTTTTTTCCTACCGGGCCGGACATCTCCGCCGTCGAAGCCACTCTGCTCCTGGACATCATGGGCACTGGCAGTCACGCCATCAAGCGGGGGAGGTTGGTGCAGCCCGATCCTTCGTCCTTGCTCATCACAGGGGCGGGGCCGATAGGGCTAAGTGTGCTGGCGATGGCGAAGATTCTGCTCGGCACAGCGTTTCCCGTCCTGATCGCAGATGTCGCACCGTATCGTCTCAAGCTGGCGGAGAGCCTTGGAGGGTTGTCGATCGTGTTGACCGAGTCGACTCTGGCGGAGGGCCTGAAGCGACATGGGATGACTGAGGCCGATATTGCGATCGACACGAGCGGCAAAGGAGTCGCCCGGCAGTCGTGCTTGGACTGCCTTGCCAGCCGTGGCGTTCTCGTCTGTGTGGGGCATGGGGAGGGGCTTTCCGTGGAGGTCTCCCGGCAGCTCATCGCGCCAGAGCGCGCCGTGCTTGGCAGCGAGTACTTCCGCTTCGACGAGTTGCCCGCAAATCTGGAGCGGCTGCGGGCGCATCGCGCCTACCTGAACCAGATCATCACGCACCGCTTCCCGCTAGATCGAATTCAGGAGGCGTTCGAGCTGTTCTTTCGGGGCGAGACAGGGAAGGTGGTCATCGAGCCATGAGCGAGAACGCACTTCTGAAAGTCGCGGTGATCGGCGCAGGCGGGTGGGGACGGCAGCACGCACGCGTCTTTTCGCAGCGTCCCGATGTCCGCCTCTGCGCCATCGTTGGCCGCACGGAGGAGAAGACCCGCCTGCGCGCCGCCGAGTTCCGCGCGACTCCCTACCTCTCCCTAGCGGCGATGGTGGCCGCGGAGAAGCCAGATTTCGTCAGCCTCGCGCTCCCGAACCAGCAGCATTTCGATGCGACGCTGGAGGTGATACGGGCCGGAGTCCCTATGCTAGTCGAGAAGCCGCTGGTTTTCGACCTCAACGAGGCGGACATCCTGCTGTGCGAAGCTGACAAGCGGCAACTATTCTTCGCGATCAACTTCAATCATCGCTACGCGAAGCCGGTGCAGATGGCGCGGCAGGCGATCTTGGACGGGCGACTCGGCAAAATCGTCTTCGCGAACTGGCGCTTTGGCGGCTCAGGAACCAGCGACCATCCGCATGCAAATCTGATCGAGACGCAGTGCCACGGCTTCGACATGCTGGAATACCTCTGCGGCCCTATCGCCGCACTCTCCGCCGAAATGACCGATATGACCGGCGGCGGCTTCCGAACTCTGGCGCTCGCAGTGCGCTTCTCTAACGGCGCAGTCGGCAGCCTGACGGGCAGCTACGACTCCTCCTACTCCTATCCGCAGTCGCATCGCGTCGAGATCGATGGAACGGCTGGCCGTCTGGTGGTCGAGGACACCGTCCGGAAATACTCCTTCCAGCAGGCTGGGAGTGAAACAGCCGAAGTGTGGCAGGCGGGATACTTCAACGACCGCGATCGCGAGTTTCACCGCACTTTCGACTCGTACGTTGACGCTATGCTGATCGCATTCCGAGAAGGCGAGGCCCCTCCCGTCCCTGCGCTCCGCGGCAGGCGTGCCCTTCAGCTTGCCTACGCCGCCATCGAATCCTTTCAGACGGGGACGCGCATCCTCACTCCTGAACTTGCCTCCTCTTGACGACTGGCAATTTTTTGGCCTATAATGGCGTATGGCGAACCGCATTTCCCGTCCCATAGCCAGAGCTTCCGGCGCGCGTGCGCGTTCCCGACGCACCGTTAAGCTGAGCAGCCCCAAAAAGCGCTTCAAGACTTTCGTGGCTCTGATACTGCTCGCGTTGATGACTGCCCTCGCGCTGGGGCTGGTCGGGTCGCTAATCATCTTCTGGCGATTTTCGGCAGAGTTGCCCTCCATCGAAGCGGTCACAGCGGATATCAAAGGGCCCGTCGCGACGACGGTCTGGTCGGAGGACGGTGTACGGCTTGCGAAGCTGGATGTCGTCAATCAGAAGCCGATCACCTTGGATCAGATCCCCAAAAACCTGATCGACGCGACGGTCTCGATCGAGGACCACCGCTTCTGGGAGCATCCCGGGATAGA
>JANXLO010000339.1 GCA_025355115.1 Chthonomonadaceae bacterium | reverse complement strand
CGAGACGGGCGTTGTCGGCGGAGTTCGGGTGATTGTTGTCCGGCAACGTCTCCCCGGTCGAGGGGGAGACGAATAGCGGCCCGCCCGCCGCCCCTCGATAAAAATATTTGTCCAGGCTGAAGGCCTCGACGCGCAGCGGAGACTCGCTCTCCGTCAGTTCACGCAGAAGCTGGGCGGCAAACGTAGTCTTCCCTGACGCCGATCCCCCCGCGATGCCGACCACAACGCTCCCGATTCGATTCGCGTCACTCAGTTCGCTCACGATGCCTCTCTTATTCGAACGAGATTGGAATTTAGCCGTTTCACTGGCCTGCGATGACCTGAGCGGGCCTGAAGCAGTATAGATGACGCTCCCGATCATTGTTTTCTGAGGTCAGCACCAGCAGGCCTTCCTTGCCTTCGTTGCGCGGGTCGCCCACACGGACGTCCAAAATTCGGCCGGGGAAGGGATCGCTGCGCCAGGTCTCCTCGAAATCCGCTGGCTTCGCGGCCCAGAAGTCCAGATCGGATTTGCCCGAGCGCGGCGTCAGGACTGCCAGTCGATCCGCAAAGGTGTTGCTGGCCGCCGTATTCTGCGGGCGGACGATGCCGATCATCCAGCGGTCGCGGCTATTCCAATAGGACTGTACGAAGCGCACCCCCAGAGCCATTTTCAGGTCTTCCGCACCTTCGAAGTCCTGCGTTCCAACGCCGAAGCGAACGTACCCGTCGCCGACTTTTGGTGGGCTGCCAGGGAAGATGTCGGCTTGGGTGTCTGCCATGACGTATGCCTGAGCCAGATTGCCCTGTCCGCCGACTACGAGATCAGGCGGGTTTTGGAGCAGCATTGCGAGGCGGGCATTGGGCGGGGCGGTAAACAGCCTGGTCAAATGCCCGTCCTTCATTGCGTATATGCCCTCGGTGGTGACGATCTGTTGGGCAGGCGAGCCGGAGGCTTTGCGCTTCGGTGGTGTCGCCTTGGGAGATTTCCCTTTATGAGCAGTGCCCGAAGGCGCAACAGGCGCAGGAATGGAGTCATTGGAATCGTTAGTGGCTTCCTGTCTGAATCGCCCGACCAGAAGGGAGTCGATGGCGGCGCCAGCGAACTCCTTGGCTTCGTCAGTCACAAACTGTCCACCTGCCCAGTGCGTCACCAGCAGGCGCCTGCGATAGTCGCTGACATCCGCGCCACCAACTAGCATCACAAAGCTGTTGCGCTTCTGATCCAGCACCTGGCCGACCTCAATCAGCTTCACCGGTCCCGGCAATGACATCGTCCAGGCCTGACGAAAGACCGTCCTGAACAGAGTGTTGTTCCGAACAGGAGGGCGGTACTGCCCGAAGGCAGCACCGCCGACAATCGCAAGGAGTGCGAACAGAGCCGCAGTTCTAAGAGCTTTCATCTATTCATCCAGTTTATGGAACACATTGCCGACTATCCAGCCTATCATGGCCACAATTCCGGCCCAGTTGTACAGCAGGGAAGTGAAGCCGTATTTGTTAAACTGCGCCCACGGCGGGGCGAGCTTCAGCAGGTTGAAGAAGCCATCGCGCGTCTCCCCGGAGAGATAAGGCGAGCTAATTTGGAAGACAACGTAGGCAAGAAAGGATACCGTCAGCAAACCGGTGATCGCGCGGTTCATATCCTGCAGAAGCAGGCCCTTGACGCCATAGATGATCAGCCCGATGCCGGGGCCGAACACCAGAGTCAGCACCACGAGCCACAGCAGATCGTCCGAATCGTCGCTGTGAAACGGTACCGCCTTCATGACGGGCATCAGCATGCCAGCAGCGAACAAACCGATCACAAGAGGAACGGCAGAGTAGTCGGGCAGGAAATGCGCCGTCACTCCCATTCCGAACAGAATTCCCAGGAATGCCATCGCGTAGCGCATCACCTGCTGCGTTGTGCCCACCTGATCGTCATCCCACTGCAGAACAATATTGTCGCCCGGCTTTTTCTGGCCTGCCGTCGAGGTCGCCTGCCCGGTGGCAGAATCGTAATGATTGCCGGAGATCGTGTCGACCACCTGCCCGGTGTAGTATTTAGAATTGGTCGCGGTGAATGTGCCCATCGCAGGGATTCCCGCGCTGACGGGGGCGCGTTTGCCTGCGGCGAATCCGCCCGCGAGGCCTCCTGCATCCTCGTCAGCCAGCATCTCGGTGCGAGCCTGTTCGGAGTGAGCAGCGCTTTCAGGCGAATTGGCCTGCGAACCGGCATAGGCTGAGGGATGAGCTCCATTCCCGCTGTTCATGGCTTGTGGGACTGGTCTCGTCGGCTCCAGGGTCGCGGTCGCGGTGCCCCCCATAAGATTGGCGGGCGCGGACGGCCGGGGCGAAGGCGCATTTCCCCCCATAGCACGAGCGGGAACGGCTGGCCTCGAACTGACGGGAGGCGGCGTGTTCCGAACGGGCAATGGCGGCATTGGAGGCCGGGCGGACGGCGAGGGTGGTGATGCGGAGGGCGCCGAGGGCCGTGCGGCAGGGACCGACGGGGCAGCCGAAGGAGGCGGTCCACCCACGGGGCGACGCACTCCTATGCTTGGCCCCGATCCGGCTCCCAGCCCGCTGGCAGGGGGAGCACCGGGCCGACGGACACCGATGATAGGGCGGGACGAGGCGCCTGAATCTGGACTCACGGCGGATGGCGGAGTGGGCCGGATGGCAGGGGCAACGGATGGCAAAGCGGCAGACGGAGCGTCCTGGGCGGATGCTGTCTGTGAGATGTCAGGCTGTGCGGCAGCAGCAACGGGTCCGGCTAGCGGTGCGGAAGCGGGCGATGAGGCTCCGGCGCGCGGCACCGGGGCCCATGCAGGACGCGCAGGGGCCGGCCGATGGGCGGGGCGCGCGGCCGTCAGCCCGGCAGCGAGTGGGGACTCCTCTTCTTCGTCCTCCACTGCCAGAGGCTTGGCGACTGGCGTGGCTTGAGACGGAGAGGCTGCTTCGGGCGCTGGAGCCGCTTCGGCAGAAATGACAGAAAGAGGCCTATGACACCAACTGCAAAGGTCGGTGGTCGCACTCTCCATGCCACACCATTTACAGAACATCTACGACTCCTCCGTCTCCGCGCGGCAGGAAGTCCATCCGGGAAGTGGATTAATATGGGATGATAGCGGCTGCAGACGGGCGCAGAAAATGCCGTCGCTTGCTGTGTAAACTTCCAACGGACAGGACAGGTTCTCTGAAGAGAGGCGCGGAGGACTCTTTCTATCGGTCATTATAAGGGTTAACCGCCCGGAGTGTCAACACTACTGGCTAACAGGACGGATGCGAACTGCTCCACACTGCCTAGACCAAGCGTCGACCTACGAATTAATGACGTGCCTACGACGGCAAAACGTCCCATCCATAGCCTAAAAAAACGACTGTTTCTCCTTCTCGGCCATTATGCAGGTTGCCGACATCTCGAATTCCCGGAAGAGGCTGTTCCATATACCGACATCTGGTTCCTCTATTACGCCCCTTCCAGTCTGAAATGTTGCCGCAGACGCCGTCGGGCTGGTTTTGCCTCTCGCATCGCGTGTGCTATAATCCGATATGCGATACGATGAAAGAGAGCCATTTTGTCCTCGATGATTCCCCCTCGACCTCCACTGCTTCTTGCGTTAGGACCGGCGGGTTCAGGTAAGACGGCCTGGGCTATCGAAAGGTTCCAATCGCACCCCGGTCGGTCGCTGCTGGTCGTCTCGTCTTCAGAGCAGGCTGCGACCTGCGCCCGGCGGATCGCGGATGCCACGGGGATAAGCGAAACGGAGATCCAGCCGTCAGTGATCTCCTTTCACGGTCTAATTGCCGATATGCTTCGTCCATTACCGGACGACGGCTTTCGCGTCATCAGCCGAACTTTCCAACGGCTCATTCTCGACGAACTGTTCCGGACGCATATCCGCCCCAGCGACTTCCTGGGCCGAATGCTCACCGCGCCAGGGTTCGTTCCCGCGCTCGCGGAGCGGTTGCGTGACTGGAAGCTCGCCTGCGTCACCTCAGAAACTCTTGAAGAATCGGCGTTTGCGGCGACTCTAGAGCTTGACGACCCTGTATTCTGCACCAAGACTCAGGAGTTCGTACGGCTGTTCCGTGCCTACGAATTGTTCCTGAGGCAGAACCGCCTACGCGATGACGAAGACTGCCTACACCTTGTCGCCGAGCGAGCTGCCGACAGTGCTCTGCCCCTGCCTCTTGACATCGAACTGCTGATCGCGGACGGCTTCTTTCGCTTCAATCGGGCGCAGAGAAACCTGATCGCAGCCCTGGCTGGGCGCGGGCTAGAGCAAGGCGCACCTGAACTGTCCGTCGGCATTACCCTGCCCTTCGAGGCGGGACGCCCACTCCTCTTTGCAGCCCCGCAACGCACTCTGGACACGCTCAGGGCCGAGTTCGATACACGTGAGGAAACGCTTCCGCCTCGCACAAGCGAGAGGCCCGAGCGGCTGTCGCGGCTGGAGCGGCATCTCTTCTCGCCCAGAGGAGCCCCGACGCAGGAAACGCCCTGCGCCCGCCCGCTCGTCACACTCTTCGATGCGCCCAACCCCTATGTTGAGGCGGAGATGGTCGCCCGGGAATTTCGCCGCATTCACACGGAGGGCGGCGTCGTTTGGGACGATTTTGCCGTTATACTGCGCGGCATGGGCGACTACGCTCCTATTCTCGCCGCCGTGTTTGAAAGGTACGAGATTCCGCTCGGCACGGACGGCGCGGAGCGGCTGCGAGAGAACCCGCTGGTGAAGACGGTGCTGCAACTGCTCGCGGTCGTGAGGCGCGGCTGGCAGAGGGACGATGTACTGGCCTTTCTGAAATCGAGCTATACCGCTCCGGATCGTCTTGCGGTCGACGGTCTGCGCCATCGCGCCCGCATAGCAGGAGTGCGGCAGGGGCGCGATAAGTGGTTTGATCTCGCTGTGACGACAGGCGGGGTGATCGAGGAGACTTTGTGCGAAATGGCGCGCTTCGAGGCGCTTTTCACCCTCGATGCCGAGCCGCCTGAGCATGCCGCGAGAGTGAAGGAGGTCGTCGCGCAGTTCGGCATGGAGACGCGCATCAAAGACGGGGAGCCAACTCGCATCCGGCGCGACGAAGCCGCGTGGCGGGAGGCCTGTGAGGGAATGTCCGCTCTGGGTCAGATGTCCGCCTTTGGCGAAAACTCCCTGCTCTCGTTCGCGCAGTTTCACGACGCACTGCTCGGACTCTGGAACGCCGCCTCTGCGACTGCCTCCGCAGAGGGCGATCGAGTTCGGGTCGCGGAGCCGTATGATGCCCGACAGCGCCCGGTCAAAGTGGCGGCCATAATGGGCCTGACTGAGCGCGTCTTTCCCCGGCGCGTCTCCGAAGATCCTTTTCTGCGCGACGACGAGCGCGCCGCACTTCGCCGAACGGGAGGCATCGATCTCGAGCCGCAGAAAAATAGGTCGGACGATGAGCGTTTCCTCTTCTATCTCGCTGTGACCGCTCCCTCCGACCAGCTTCTGCTCTCCTACCCCCGATCCTCCAATGAGTCGGACACGCTTCCCTCGTTCTTTCTGGACGAAGTGCGGGCGGTCTTCCTGCCTGCAGGCGGCTCCCTTCCGCACATCGTGTCGCGCACCCTGGCCGATGTCGCCCCCCGATTCGGTGAAGCAGTCTGCCCCGCCGACAGCCTCCGAACCGCCTGCGCCGAGCTGTTCGACCCGAGCGTCGACGACATTCGCGGCGCGGCCTTTCTGCTACAGGAGTGCCTGACCGCCGCAGGGAAGCGGGAGGCAGATGTGACGGAGCCAAGCCCGCCGAGCATTTTCGTCCCCTCTGCAGAAGCCAAGCCCTCGATAAACGTGGAGGAGATTCAGGCCGTTCTATCCTCCCGGAGACTGCCGCCGCTGCCGCGCCTGACCGATCCCACCCTCCGAGCCGACTTCGCGGGCAGCGAGCGCATCTTCTCCATTCTCGAGCTGGAGGCGTACCGGCGTTGCCCTCTCCAGTATCTTCTCCAACATCACATGCAGCTTCGGGCCGAGGAGGATGGAGCGAATGCCCGTGTCCAGGAGAACCTCCTTCGCCATGTGCTCCGTCGGCATCATCGCCGTCCTCCCGCCGCTGACGCCGATGCTCGTCGTCAGCATCTGAACCAGCTGCTGACGGAGACGCTCGAGCGGGCAAACCTCGACAGCGGGCCGCACCGTCTGCGACTGACGCAACGCCTGCTAGGCGACGCGCTGGACGCCTATCTGCAGCGGGAGTATCTCTATGCTCCTCTGTTCGGCATGAGTCCGGCCCATGCGCACCTCACGTTCGGCAGCACGGCCAAGGGAGAGGATGCCGCCTCGTCGCCCGAGCCGCTTACACTCATCGCACCGGACGGCTCCGTGCTCCGTGTCTCCGGAGTCCTCGACCGGGTGGATCTCGATGCAACAGGCCAGCGCGCACTTCTCCTCACCTACCGGCTCACGACGGCACCGGAGTTCGCCGACATTCAGCGCGGCGTCAGTCTTCAGCTTCCGCTCGGCCTGCTCGCTCTGGAGAGGCTGTTCGGCTACCACGCCGCCGCCGCCTGCTACGACGCCTCTCCGCAGCCCGGACGCCCTCGTCTGTTCCGAACGGAGCATGTCAGTCTCCGCCAGTTCGCGCCAGTGCTGCCTCAGGACACTGGCAGAACCGTGACGCCCCTAAATCGCCAGCAGTTCGCCGAGATCATCGCGGCCGCCGAGACCGCCGCGCATCTGGCGGCGCACGACATCCGCAAAGCCCGCGTCGACGCGACGCCCGGTGAGCACTGCGCCCGTTGCGCCTGCACCGACGTCTGCCGCACCACCAAACTGGGCTTCCACGACGGCGAATCTCCCCCTCCCCTTCCTGATCGATCTGCTCTACAGAACCAAGCAGTTCAGCGTCAATGATCTGCTCTCGTAGTGAAGGGTAGTTGGAGAATTCCCAGGAGGATTGACTACTTGGGGGATGGAGCTCGTGTGCAGATAGAGAGAATATCTGGTCTGATTCCTGCTCTTGGAGTGACTCAATATTGAAACTCAAACTGGATCTGCATCCCATTTTTAATGACAGCCGCAAGATCGAACTCGCGCTGAAGGCGATCATCGAGGAGGCGGTCGATTGCCATGCGTCGGAAGTCGAGATCATTCCTGGCAAAGGGTCGGGGGCCCTTAAGAAGTCGGTGTTGCGCTTTCTGGATCAGCCGGAAGTGAAGGCCCGATATCACCGTTTGGAGAAGGACAGCGACAACTGGGGAAGGCTGTTTCTGCACTTTCGGCACGAAAGCCTGCCGCAGTCCACGAAGCCGAAGGCAACAATCGCACTTGTCACTGTCACCACCGCCTGCGCCTGCTGCACCGAGCCCATTTCCCTCGCCAAACCGGACGAGGATGCCATGAACCCTGTCACACTGGAATGCCCTTGGTGCGGCTCCCCGAATCGACTCGTTTTTCATCGTGACCGGCGCGGCGTGGTTAATGCCCGCGCTATGCTCGATTACGAAGACTCCTGACCTGCACGCAACGAGGAACCAAGCGAGACCAGGCTGTGCGGACAATCCTGGCAGGAAAACGACTGAGCTTCCACGAATGCTTCAGGCAGCCGGGGGAGGACTAGTCTTGAGAGCCGTGGACACATCTCATTGTTCCGCTTCTTTTTCGGTTGAGAGGTCTGCTTTTGCCTGAACTTGTCCTTAGTAATGTCGATATTCTCAAAGGGCTCCGCGTCGTCATCTGTGAGGATGAGGCCGTGACCCAGATGCAGATGCGTCGCGCACTAACCCGCGCCGGGATGAACGTCGTCGCGTCCGCCTTCGACGGCAATCAGGCGATTGAAGCCGTGCTACGCGAACGCCCCGACGTAGTCCTAATGGACATACGAATGCCGAAGCGGACTGGCCTCGAAGCCGCCCGTGAAATCCTCGCTGTCGCCCCTGTCTGTGTCGTCATTCTCACCGCCTTTTCCGACACGGAGATCCGAGCGCAGGCGGAGCAGCTCGGCACGAGCGGCTACATTGTCAAGCCAATCACACACGATCTCCTGCTCCCCTGCATCGCGAAAGCCTACGCCCGCTGGCTCGAACGGTCAGGTAGCGCCGAGAGGTAACGTCCCGTGAGACAAACCATGAACGAGCCGAAGAGCGAATCGCCTCCGAACACCGATTTGAACACCCGTCAGCTACTGGAGGATGAAGCGAGCGGCATCACTTTTCTTCCATTGTCCGCGGACGGTGAAAAGCGACGGCTATGAAATACACTGCAAGTCGGAGCGCCTTCAATGCTGCTCCAGAACACCCGAGGGACTGCAAAATATAAGCTCGCTGCATTCCGCGCAGAAGGGAGCGTAATCTCATGAGGGACACGCAGTCTGGATCACGCCAAAAACAGTGGGAACAACTGCTTGTTTTTGCGGTCTGCGCCACAGCAATCTGCGCCGCTGCTTTTCTCCTCGATCGCTTCATG
>JANXLO010000388.1 GCA_025355115.1 Chthonomonadaceae bacterium | reverse complement strand
CGCCTTCTCGACCGCACTCGACACACTCAAGGAGCATCTGGCTATGACGAGGGGGTCGAGCTGTTCAAGCTCGCGCTTCTGACAGGCCAGCATATGCTGCTGGTAGGCAAGTCAGGACGCGGCAAATCTTATCCCGCTCGTCTCTTTCTAGGTGCCGTCCGCAACGCACGCCTCTTTCGCACACAGATAACCGCCTACACGATGCCAGATCATCTGGTCGGCTCCCCTACTCCTGCTTCAACGGCTCAGCAACTTACATCAACGATGCGCTCGCCATCGTTTTAACCGACATTCAAAACCTGAGACGCGATGAGTCGCTCGACGCCTCTCTACTCCTCGTGACCGACGGCAGTTCGGAAATTCTTCCCTCTACTCGTCAGCGTTTTCTGGAAGCTCGTGTAAAGGTTCACTCCATCATGGTCGCGCCGGAGCGCAATACTAGCCTGGAAGCCCTCTCGGAAACCTTCACCATGCTGGATATCGGTGAAGCGAGTACGCGAAACTGAGTTTCCATCTTGGAGTCACGCCTTGAGTGCGGTCTCGTCCCTCTGTTTGTGTTAGATCGCTCTTTGTAATCCCGTTTTAGAGTTATCGATGCGAGGAGCGTCGGATGCCTGTAATTTAGGAGGTAACCAGAGCTATTTTGAAGAACTTAGGGACACAAGCGAGCAGCAAAACTAGCTTTTTTGCGCCACGGCCTGAGAGGCGGGTCTCGCTGAATGGAGAGAGACGAGGATTCTCCATGTCCCTGAGCACGGCTCCTACAGAATCGGTATGGCCGACCGGAACAATCACTTTCCTGTTCACCGACATCGAAGGCAGCTCTTCCCTATGGGAACAGCTGCCCGAGGCGATGACTACGGCGATGCAGCGGCACGACTTGCTCGCGGAGCAGATCATCGGGGCGCATGGCGGCATCATCGTCAAGAAGCAGGGCGAAGGCGATAGTCTTTTCGCCGTTTTTACTCGCGCAACTGATGCAGTGGAGGCGGCGGGCAGCCTTCAGGTGGCTTTTTGCACCGAGCTCTGGCCGGAGCCGCTTAAGCTGCGCATCCGAATGGGGCTGCACTCCGGAGAGGCGGACGTTCGCGAGGACGACTATATCGGGCCGACCGTAAACCGATGCGCCCGACTTCGCGCCATCGCTCATGGAGTCCAGACTCTCCTCTCCCAAACGACAGCTGATCTCGTGCGCGACACCCTTGCCGCACCTTTCACTTTGCGAGACAGGGGCATGCATCGCCTGCGCGACCTTCAACGGCCCGAGCAGGTCTTTCAGCTCCTGCACCCCGACCTGCCCTCCGAATTCCCGCCGTTGCGCTCGCTCAACGAGCAGCCGAACAACCTTACCATCCAGCTCACGAGCTTCATAGGGAGGGAGCGGGAGATCGCTGAAATCAGAGATCTCATCCCCGCCACTCGCCTGATGACTCTTACAGGAACCGGGGGGACGGGCAAGACCAGACTCACCCTTCAGGTCGCTGCGGAGACGCTCGATGATTACGCCGACGGCGTATGGCTCATAGAGCTCGCTTCGCTGGAGAGGCCGGAGCTAGTGCCTCAGGCAGTCGCCGAAGCACTGGGCGTCCGCGAGACGTCCGGAGCCTCCTCCCAGTCCTCGGTGATGACCGCCCTGACGAGCCATCTTCAGCCAAAATCACTCCTTCTGCTGCTGGATAACTGCGAGCATCTTCAGCTGGCGTGCGCGCATCTTGCCACAGCCCTGCTTCGCTCATGTCCATCGGTCCGCATTCTGGCGACCAGCCGCACACCCCTCGGCGTGAGCGGTGAGATGCTCTGGCCCGTCCCTTCGCTCGACATGCCGGAGCCTGATTCGCCGTTCGAACTTATCAAACGAAATGAGGCAGTGCGACTCTTCACCGAACGCGCGAGCCATGTCTCCCCAGCCTTTGTGCTCACGCCGGACAATGCGCCTGACGTCGTGCGGATCTGCCGGCGTCTCGATGCGATCCCGTTCGCGGTGGAGCTAGCCGCAGCCCGAGTCACGATGCTCCCGGTGCGCCAGATCGCCGACCGGCTGCAGCAGAATTTTCGAGTGCTGCCTCGTGGTCATGTCATGGCTGCTTCCCGTCATCAGACCATCGAGGCACTGATCGACTGGAGCTACC
>JANXLO010000376.1 GCA_025355115.1 Chthonomonadaceae bacterium | reverse complement strand
GCCATCTATCTCGTGTCTCTGTCCCGCTACTTGCAACTGGTGGCCGCGCGCGGGTCCGGGTTGGGCGTCGGGTACCACATTTCGCCGTACTGGAAGTTGGCCGGATCGAACGACTGCTCGATGCGATACCATTTGGCATGGCCGTCGAAGAAAGTGTAGTTCGCGCCGCCGACATGACGGTCGAACTTGATTCGCACTACCTCCGGGTTGTCATTGCTATTGGAAGGGAGCAGGCCGGCGGTGACATCGGCGAGTGTGACGAGGCGATAGGTGTCGCCAGGGCAGACTTGTCCGCTGTTCGCGCCTGTGCCATGGGCCGTGCTCGTGCCGATGAACGGAGAGAAGCCCTTCCACTGGCCTATTTTCGTCATGGCGGGATCGTTCATGTTGTTGCGGCGCTCGCCGAGAATGATCAGGTTGGCAGGCTTGTCGAACGAGGCTTCCGTCGGCGGAATCCAATCGTGAGCAGGCATCACGTTGTAGTTGTTGATGTACGAGAACTTGGGCGCCTGTGCATCGCACAGCGTCACGCCGAGAGTGTCATTGGGGCCGCAGAGTGGGTTCAGCGGCGTCACGGGATTGGGGTCGGAGGGACAGACAAAAATCTGCTGGTTTTTGATGTAGGGCTGAACGAGATAGGACCAGTGGATCTTCGCCTTGAATTTCCCCATCTCCCAGGAGGTCTGTGATAAGGTGCCATCGTAGTCCTGAGCATACATGTTGAGGCCGAGCCCCAGCTGCTTCATATTGGAGAGGCAGGACGTCTGCCGTGCCTTCTCTCGGGCCTGCGCAAACACGGGAAATAGAATGGCGGCAAGGATCGCGATGATGGCGATCACGACGAGCAGTTCGATGAGCGTGAAGGCGCTGCGTTTTCTCAAAGTATGCTGTTTCCTTTCGAGAACGGAAATGATGTCAACCAAAAGAGAGTATGGTCGCCAGATGTTAACGCCTGGTTAAGGGACAGTTAAGAGTGTGTTAAATATTGACACAATGAGCTAAATGTCTGACTGTCATAATTGCGCAGGCGGTCACTTGACCGCAGGCCCGCAGCGCAGAAGCTCACTTCGGGGTAGCCCTGACTCCGTGGTCTCCAAATCAACTCGTGCGGTCGACTGACTCCGGAGTCCGCGAAGGCGTACTTTTCGCCTTCCCGGAGGAGGACTTCACTCCCTGATCCCTATCAAGCATCGAATCACAAGCAGGGAATCCCATCGCAATGCACGAAAGAGAATGCGCCCGCAAGCATCGTGTCTGTGCCTGAAAATCTTCCGAAGAGAGCTCCTATCACATTGAACATCCGTCCCACAATCGATCGCCCGATCTTTCTGTTTCTTGCCCTGCTATCCTCGATTCTGCTTCCTCCTCCTGCCTGGTCCCAGAATCGTTCTGCCGAGCTTCTCCGCAATCCTGGATTCGAGGGCGGAGGCGGGAGCGATGGGAGAGGCGCTGGCGTACCGGGATGGGAGGCTTATGAACTGGGCTACGACGTGGATCGCAATGCCTATCGTGGCGGGGAGCAGTCGATACGCTGCGACAGCCTGCGATCCACCATTTTGCGTGGTGCCAGGGCAACCGTCACAGTCGGACAGGCACGCGCTATTCCACTGGAGATCACGGGCTGGAGCCGAGCGGAGAAGGTGAGCGGCGTGCGGGACGGCGACTACTCACTCTATGTGGACATCCTCTACAAGGACGGGACGACGCTTTGGGGAACCTTCGCGCCATTTCAGACGGGGACACACGGCTGGGAGAGGCGACATCTGCTCATCGTCCCGACCAAGCCGGTCGCCAGTCTCACGGTCAATGCGCTCTTTCGCAAGCACTCCGGAACCGCCTGGTTCGACGACTTCTCCGTGCATTCGATAGACGGCCCCGGCGTCTTCGATAGCCAGACGCTCCTGCCACTCCCGAAAAGAGAGACGCTTACCGCAGCCGCGGCAGCCGTTCGAACCGTCTCTTCACGGGACGGCCTTACGCTCAGCCTCAACGGGCATAGCGACATCGTTCAGGTCAAGGCGGGCGGGCAGGACATCACCTCCACTGGCCAGGGTGGGTTCTACCTCCGGGATGTCGGGGCGGACGGCCCCGTTCGGCTGCTCAACGGCGCGGCGAGCGCTTACAAGGGCAACGGGCTGAGCTTTCGCAGTGAGGTCGATGATTCTCAGGTCAGGTTCTTCGCGCAGATCGTGCCGGAGGGCGATGCGCTGGCCATCG
>JANXLO010000363.1 GCA_025355115.1 Chthonomonadaceae bacterium | reverse complement strand
GTCTACAGAGGGTCGCTGCGTGGCGATAATGAGGTGGATGCCTGTCGCTCGCGCCAACTGCGCCAGACGACAGATGCTCGTCTCTATCTCGGGCCCCTGCTGCATCATCAGGTCGGCAAGCTCATCGACGATAAGCACTAGATAGGGCAGGGACTCTTCCGCCGAGACCTTCTCGTTGTAGCCCTCGATGTTGCGGGTTCCCAGGGTGGCGAACATGTCGTAGCGGCGATCCATCTCCCGAAGCGCGGCCCGGAAAACCCCCGACGCCTGCTTGACATCCGTCACGACGGGATGCATCAAGTGGGGAATGTCCTTCCAGAGGCTCAGCTCCACCCGCTTGGGATCGATCATAAGCATCTGCACGTCGCGCGGAGAGTTGCGGTAGACCAGGCTGGCGATGAGGACGTTCAGGCAGACCGACTTGCCGCTGTTCGTCGAGCCGCCGATGAGCAGGTGGGGCATTCGGGCCAGGTCGGCGTAGCGGAACTGCCCGGATACATCCTTGCCGAGCGCGACGGTCAGCTTCGAGGTGGCGTTTCTAAACTCGTCCTGATCCAGGCATTCCCGCAGGCTTACCATGACCGGAGTGACGTTGGGCACCTCCAGGCCGATGGCCGACTTGCCGGGAATCGGGGCTTCTACACGCACGTCAATCGCAGCAAGACTCATCGCGAGATTGTCCGCGAGGCTGACGATCTTGCTCACCTTGATGCCGGGAGCGAGCTGAATCTCGTAGCGCGTCACGCTCGGGCCGCTTGCGACCTCCACCACATTCGCGCCGATGTTGAACTGCTCCAGCGTCTTCTCGATCGTCTGAATTCGGTCCGTCAACTCAGTCTGCGAGCGCTTCGAAACCGCCAGCGGCGAATCCTTCAGCAGCGTGAGCGGTGGACGCACATATTTGGGGATGGGCAGGGGCGGCGCGGGGGCAAGCGGCGCGTCCTCGTCCGGCGAAAGCTCGGCATCGGCGTCGGAATCGGCGAGCGCATCGCGGCTTGCCGTCTGCCTAGTAGCCCTTCTCGCTCTCTCCTTCGGCGCGTCCGGCACAGGCTCTGGCGTCTGCTCGACTTCGTCAACAGGCACCTCAGGCTCATCCTCGGCTTCGCCCCGGCCGTTGCGCCAGTTGCGGGTCAGAGAGAACATCCGCAGCAGCTTGTTTGCCGTCCCGGCCTCCTCCGGATCGGCAGGCGGCTCATCGTCATCGGGAAGGTCCAGCGCGGTCTGGCGTGAGGGGCCAAGCGCTCTTTCAGCGACACGACCGGCGCGCTGTGCGCGATCCGACTCCGGCTCGGGAGCGGCGGGCACCGGCAGTGCACGGCTGACAGCACGACCGCGCCCGGCCTCCGCCAGAGCAGGATCACGATCCCGCATGGGAATCAAGCCGAAGCGCTGAAGAGCGGACGCCCCGGCTCGGCTGCGGGCGTGGAGCCTTCGAACGATCTCGATGAACGGCTGGTCGACGAGGAGCACTACTCCCACAATCGCCACTGTGATGAGGAACAACGTGCTGATCGCCGCGCCGACGAGCGTGTAGAGCGGCGCGCCGAACAGCCA
>JANXLO010000355.1 GCA_025355115.1 Chthonomonadaceae bacterium | reverse complement strand
CGCCGAAGCTTTGCGCGGCGTCTTCGATCACTGGGATGTTGCCGTGACGCGCCGCGATGGCGTTGATCTCTTCCATGTCCGCGCACTGGCCGTACAGGCTCACGGGCATGATCGCGCGCGTGCTGCTCGTGATCTTCGCTTCGATCAGGTTGACGTTGATATTGCAAGTGTCCGGCTCGATGTCGACAAACACGGGTTTGCCTCCGAGCAACACGATCATCTCGGCCGTGGCGGCGAATGTGAACGGCGTCGTGATGACTTCGTCTCCCGGCTCCAGGCCGCAGGAAACGAGGGAGAGCACAAGAGCGTCCGTTCCCGAGGCAACGCCGATGCCGTGCTTTGCCCCGCACGCTGCCGCTATCTTCTCCTCTAGCAGTCCAACTTTTTCCCCGCCAATGAAATGCGAACTCTCGATCACGTCGCGAATCGCCGTGTCGATCTCCTCTTTGAGTTCATGATATTGCGCTCGCAGATCTGCGAGAGGAACTTTCAAGCCAGCCTCCCAACCCGGTCGTTCGCCGCCCGGTCTTCGCCATGCCGCATTCAGCGTCATGCGGTGCAAAACATGCCTACAGTATACCCAACTCCGACCCGGAAACCAGGATTTCCCTTGCGACGTTCCTCGCCGATTCCCCGAATTCGGGATCGCTCAGGGCAGAGCGAAGAAACGCCGCGTAGAACGTCTCGAAATTCCCGATGTCGCGCCTATGTTCACCTGTCAGCAACGGCACGGCCCAGAGTCCACCGCCTTCGAGTCGCACAGTGCGCACTGCGTCCGTCAGGTTCAGTTCTCCCCTGACATCTGGAGGAGTGCGACGCAAAATGTCGAAGATGGTGGGCGAGAGCACCCAACGGGCCGCCACCACATTGCGACCCGGCGCCTCGTGCGGGGCGGGCTTTTCGATGATGTCGGCGACCTCGAACGGCTCCGTGGGCGTGTCCGGCAACGCCTTCGCGGGTGCCAGAACTCCATAGCGCGAGACTTTTGACAATGCGACTTGCTCGGTCAACACGGCGGCGCCCGCCCCCTGTACCCGATAGGTCGACATCAGGCGGCGCAACGGCTCTGAAGGGTCGAGAGCGTCGATGATGCAGTCACCGAAGGCCACGACGAAAGGCTCCTCGCCAGCCCATTCGCTGGCATAGAGCAGTGCATCTCCAAGGCCGCGCTGCTCCTTTTGTATAGCATAGGAACAGCGCAGAACGGATTTCGTGACATCGTCCCGATACTCATCGCCGAAGAAGCCGCGTATCTGCGGCTTGCCCTCGGAGACGATGAACAGCGCCTCTGTGATGCCCGCGCCGAGCAACTCGGCAGCGATATGCGCGAGGACAGGCTTGCGCCCGACCGGCAGCAGCTCCTTGGGAATAGCCAGCGTCAGAGGCCGAAGACGCGTTCCCAGCCCGGCGGCGGGGATAACGGCCTTATGCGTTTGGTTCGCGCTGAATGGCGTGAAGGGAGAGGACATGAAACCTCGGGTGAGAAAGGCGATGATGAACAGATCGGGAAAGGAGCGGCGGGGCAGTTTCCTCACTGGCTTTCCGAAATTGTAGCAGATGAAGCGAGCCGAGGTCAATCCCGCCCGGAACGTTTTGAGGCATTTGCATGGTATTCTAAACTGCGGAGTGCACGTTCTCTCCGCTTTTGTTAAGCACTCAGAGCCGTAGTCTTGTGTCACGAAAAACGAGGAGCACCCATCTCCGAAACCAAGATTTAACCTCACTCAGCCCGAAATCGAAAGGACATTTTTCAGATGAAGACCCGTATTTTCGGCCTCGCGGCAGTCGCGTTGGCCCTCGTGTTTCCGCTGGGCGTGCAGGCTCAGGGGGGCCCGCCCGGAGCGCCGTTCGCAGGCGGCAAGCGAGTGACGACCGAGGAGGCACTGAAGCAGGCTCCAAAGGACGATCCCAGTCTGGCTCCGCTCGACAAGGCCTACATGGCTGCCGCCGCCTCTCTCAAGAAGTCGCCCAAGGATGCTAAGGCGAAAAAGGCCTACGTCGAGGCCGCCTACAAGTACGGCAAGACTTGCGAGGACAACGTGAGCGGCAAGCTCTCCCGACCGGTTCAGTATCGCGCCGCCCTCGCGCTGTACCGCAAGGCTCTCGCCGTTGACCCCAAGCACAAGCCGAGCATAGATGAGAAGCTGAAGATCGAAGACATCTACAAGTCGATGCCAGGCGGCGTCCCCAAGTAGGTTCGCAGCCTTCCCTCTTCCAGCAAAGGAGGAGGGAAGGCCCCAGCGTCGATTGCGACAGGAGACGAAATTGCTGTTGAATAGAACCCGATTTGCCGGCCTGCTAAGGTGCGTAAGTGTGGCCGCAAGCCTGCTGGCCTGCTCATCGCTGCTATTTACCTTGCCCGCGATGGCCCAGCATTCAAAGAAGCCCAAGAAAGGCCCTGCCGTGGCGCTCGCCCCTTTGCTTCTCAAAGTAAAAACAGATCACGCCTCCTATGCCGCGAGCGACGATATTCTGTTCACGTTGAGTGTCAAGAACACCACTACAGCTCCCCTTGTCCTGCACTTCAACAGCGGTCAACGCTACGATTTCGAACTGCGCAAAGACAAGGGCACGAAAATTTGGCAGTGGGCGCGGGGCAGGATGTTCACGATGATGCTGAGCTCCTCCACGCTTCAGCCCGGAGCCTCCCTCACCTTCACGGACAAGTACCATCCCGGCAGCGCGGACACGCCTGCCCTGGCACCGGGCTTTTACACGCTCGTCGCCAGCTTGACCACCGACGCCAAGCCCACGCCATCCGCTACTATGACGTTCAAGGTGAAATAGTCGACTTGAACATGTTTTCGGGAACATGGGCAGCGAGCACTGAGTCGGATCAAGGGTCAGCAACCAAGAAATACTTGCTGAATTGCTTGCATTGGCACGATTTGTGCAATATGCAGTGTAAGTAGTTTTACAATTCACGAGAACAGTGCCATATGGCACTGTTCTCAAGCAAGCATATTTGGCGTCCGATGTTGAAATTCTATCAACATTTGACCTAATAGTCGCTTGCCAAAGGAATATATTATCGATGGCCGAAGTAACATTCACTCTCGAAGCCGCCGTCGCAAGGTTTGACAAAGAGGTCAAAAGCTGGTGCGAGGCAGAGAACATCAACCCGTCCAATATCAAAGTGGAGGGCAAATATCTTCACCTGAGCGTTCCGAAAGAGCAATCCGCTAAAGTAAGAGGCCTGCTCGAGGGGCCAAGCAGCCCCACAGGCATGTACTGCGCCACTATTCCTTCGCCAATTCAGCATATGTCGGCAAAAATTGTGGAGGGAAAAGGGCATTCAGGCATCCAGCAGAGCCGCAGCAAGGCTGCTGGTCTCGGAATTAAGATCGGCGCATTTCCTTCAGAGTTGGTGCGAACCGACGAATAACCAGTTTCCCCTCTCCGCATTCGGCAGCGGGCCTATCGTCTAATAGGCCCGCTGTGCATGATTTCGGGAGGCTAATTCCGACTGAACTCCGACCTAAGCTAGCTCCAATCCAAATTTCTTTCGACTCCTGCGAATTGATAACTCTTGCCAGCCTTTCCCCTGTGATTTTCAAGCCTCCTCCAAAATCATCGCGTCTTCTTTATCCAAATAATAGCTGGCGCACAGCCCTTTGTGTCTGGCATACAGCGCTGTCCGTTGCCGCCGACAAGCGGTGCATAGATAAGAAGAATCACCCGATTGTGCCGAATCTCGAAATATTTGCTTCAAAGCAGAAGGAAGCGTTCTTTGGATGTCTACAACTGTTACCTTGGCGAAAAGGAATGTCATGACGACCTCACCGCCTTCTGTCCTGATGATGCAGACGCTGTCGATAAAGAGCTGAAGTTGCTTTTTCGCGCCTTTTCAACTGATCTCTACTACGGCAAGCGTCACCTTGCTCCATGCAGTGCGTGGCGCTGCGAACATATTCTGATGAATGACCCGTCCGCGCCCCGATTTGCTCGGCGCCTTCACATCTTCGAAAAGAGCAGCCAGACCCCTGTTCAACCTTCGCGATACTTAGGCTATGTATCACTGCGCCCTGTCCGTCGCGAGGCAAAATCCTATCTGCAATATGTGACGGTCGCGCACATCACGATGCCCCGGTACATGCTTCGACCCCGGTATCACATCATCACCTGCGTTGGGGGCCCCTCCGAGAACGTGCTTCCATTTCGCTGCATCCCCTTTTGCCTTCCGCCGTTCGACGAAGTCGAATTTCGTGCCTGTTGTCTCCATGCAACCCTCTACGCTGGCATGCTTCTCAAGATGACCAGCTTCAACTACGTCCCTTTTTCGAGCCAGGAGATGATAGCTCTGCTCTGGAAGATCAACAAGGGCAAAGTGACGATGGACGCCCTCAGTCATGAGAGTGCGAGTCTTCCACAGGCTCTGGAGGTGCTGCAGGACGAAAGCACCTCGGCTGGCGGAGTCTTGGAGAGTAAAACAATCGGCAAACTAATTTCACATGAGGATTTGGCGGAATATGCAAGACTGAAAGCCATGATGACCGCGGATAAAACTGCAGAGGAAGCATTGGACTTTGACGAACTGCGCAAGAACCTGGAGGCAACATATCGCTGGAAAGTGGAGCTGGAAGTTCACCGCTGCATGACCGAATATCTGGCAAATGGACTTCCCCTCATTGTCGCGCTCGTGAATCAGCAATATGAGGAGCATCCCCACAGCATACTGGTTTTCGGAATGCACCTTATGCACGACCCGGAGGAGATCACCTATCTATGGGCGCATGCGCCGAATAAGGACAGGCAGAGATTGGATTATGCGGAGCTGCCAGGGCGCTTTGTGTCTCACGATATTCAAAACGGCCCCTTCACCGAATGGCCGGCGCATTCCCTCCTGAAGCTGATGTGGCAAGAAGATAACGAGGATTTCCTTAACTCGGGAATATCGCTGCTTGTTCTTGCGCCCCATGGCACGGGAATCGGCTTGAACGAGGTGCGAGAGGCATCCGAACGCCAGATACTCGCATGCATCAAGCAAGAGCCTGATTTTTGGGGCAATTATCTCGGTCACTTTTTCGATGCAACCGATGTGATAATAGAGCGCTTCGAGGACGTTCGATGCATTGTGCGGATGCTCAGTGAAAAGCAGATAGAAAGCCGCTATTTCAGCGGCAAAGGCGAGGAGCAAATCGCCGCTTCCAAGTTGTGGTTGGAGTGCAGCGCGTCGATAGGCTCGGCAGAAGACAATGGCTACTGGTGGGTCTCTGAAATCAGGTTTCCGCACTCTGCCGACCCAAAAATGAAGAATGGCGTCCCTCTGCAAGCCCCGCCTGCTCTCGTCTACTTCTGGCGATTAAG
>JANXLO010000343.1 GCA_025355115.1 Chthonomonadaceae bacterium | reverse complement strand
GACGGCCTCCTCGACCTCTTCGCGCACTTCCTTATCGAGGCGCTCCGCCTCGTCAGGGGTGATCTGGCCTCGAGCCTCGAGGGCGTCCCGCATCCGCAGCAACGGATCGCGCTGGCGCCATTCGCTCACCTCCGCCTCGCTCCGGTAGGTCATCCAGGCTTTGGTGTTATCGTCGCCGATGCCATGCCCCACGAAGCGATAGCAGTTCATTTCTAGGAAGTAGGCCTCACCGGTCTCGCGAATGCGGGCGATGGCGCGCTTGACAGTGTCGCGCACCGTGAAGTAGTCCATTCCGTCCACTTTTTCGCCATCGATGCCGTGCGCCTTCGCCTTCATGACGAAATCCGGCTGGCCGGTGGAACGCTCGACGGAGGTTCCCATCGCGTACTGGTTGTTCTCCAAAATATAGAGGACGGGTAGCTTGTAGAGTCCAACCATGTTGAACGCTTCATGCACCCCGCCCTGGTTCATCGCGCCATCGCCAAAGTAGCAGACGCAAATGTTGCCTTCACCTTTATATTTGAGGGCGAAGCCGACTCCGAGGGAGATCGGAACCGGGCCGCCGACAATGCCGTCCCCGCCGAGAAAGCCTCGGTCGGGGTCGGTAAGGTGCATGGAGCCGCCCTTGCCGAGGGCGCATCCGGTGGCGCGGCCCATGAGCTCGGCCATGATCGCCTTGGCGCTGGTGCCGCAGGCGAGGGCGTGCGCGTGGTCGCGGTAGGTGCAGAGGACTTTGTCGCCGGGGAGCCGCAGTTGGGGGATCACGCCGACTACAAGGGCCTCCATGCCGTCGTAGCGATGCAGATACCCGCCGATCTTGGCCTCGTGAAATTTGCGGTAGACGGACTCTTCCAGCCGGCGAATCAGGAGCATGAGGCGGTAAATGTCGGTCAGTTCGCGGCTCTGATGCTCATCTTCCGCAGGACGCTCGACAGTCGTATTAGCCATCCGGTTCTTCCTCTCGTGGGGGTGGCGGTCGGTCGGCAGGTTATGCCGCCTCCGCGCTTTTCTGGCTTCCGGCCCGGTCGGGTCTCGACCTGCCGGCATCCCAGCGACCTCGATTACTAGTATACCCGCGCTGCAGTCCCGCTGGAGACTCCTGCAAAATAGGGAAATGGCGTTGAGATCGCGTCAAAAGTGGAGAGGCTATTCCTTTTCTGTATCAGGAAACCTCTTTGTACCCCACTATTCTACCTCAAATCCGCGTCCTTTTGCCTCCCTTCCCATCACGCGGATCGACGGCGTATCAAATGAATGTGTGGGAATGTAAGAGGCAATCCAAATCACCTCCAGCCGATGCTATCTAAGCGGACGATGCGGAGTATAATAGTCTATTCGGATTGGCTTGCCGCTGTCGCACAGTGGCACTGTGTTTCCGGATTGCAACGCTGCCGACCTGCCATACGTGCGGAAGGCGGGGGGAATCGAGAGGGCATATGACTGAAGAGGAGAAGCGGGTGCTGGAGGCGCGAGACCATGTCGCGGACTGGAAGAAGTGGGGGCCGTATCTGGCCGACCGCGCCTGGGGCACGGTGCGGGAGGACTACAGCGCCGACGGTTCGGCGTGGGACTATTTTCCGCACGACCACGCCCGCTCGCGAGCCTACCGCTGGAATGAGGACGGGCTGCTCGGCTTCTGCGACCGGCGGCAGTTTCTATGCTTCGGGCTTGCCCTCTGGAACGGCAAGGACCCCATTCTCAAAGAGCGGCTGTTCGGCCTGACCGGGCCGGAGGGCAACCACGGCGAGGATGTGAAGGAGGTCTACTTCTATCTCGACTCCACCCCGTGCCACTCCTACATGAAGGCCCTCTACAAGTATCCCCACTGCGCCTTCCCCTATGAGCATCTTGTGCGCGAGAACGCGCAGCGCGGCCGCGAAGTCGGGGAGTTCGAGCTGCTGGACACGGGCGCGTTCGACGAGAACCGCTATTTCGACGTGTTCGTGGAGTACGCCAAGGACGACCCCGAGGACATGCTGATTCAGATCACGGTAGTCAATCGCGGCCCCGACGCGATGCTGGAGCTGCTGCCCACGCTCTGGTTCCGCAACACCTGGAGCTGGGGACGGGACGCGGAGCGCCCGCTGATCACCTGGCCCGGCCCCGCGAGGGACGGTGTTCTCACGCTCAAGACCGATCACTCGGAGTTGGGGGTTCGCTTTCTGCACTGCGAAGCGACGAGCGTAGCGCCTGAACCCCTGTTCACGGAGAACGAGACGAATGCGGTTCGCCTGTTTCCACCGCAAGGCCAGAACGCGACCCATTTCGTCAAGGACGCCTTCCACAACTACATCGTCGAGGGACGGGCAGACGCCGTCAACTCGGACAACGAGGGCACTAAGGCCGCTCTGCGCTATCAGCTGAATCTCGCCGCAGGGGAGACCCGCACGGTGCGCCTGCGACTCAATCCGCAGGAGACTATGACCGATGCCCTGGGCGCTGGCTTCGAGACGATAATGACGACGCGCAAGCTGGAGGCCGACCTCTTCTACGCGACTCAGTTGGCGCCCGAACTCTCCGAGGACGTGCGGAACGTGCAGCGGCAGGCCTTCGCGGGCATGCTCTGGAGCAAGCAGTTCTACAACTATGCTGTCGATGATTGGCTGGAGGGCGACCCCGGTCTGCCCCCGCCCCCGCCACAGCGCAAGCATGGCCGAAACCACGAGTGGGGCCATCTCAACAACGCCGATATCTTCTCCATGCCCGACGCCTGGGAGTATCCGTGGTACGCCGCCTGGGATCTCGCCTTTCACTGCATTCCGCTCGCCCTGGTCGATCCCGGCTTCGCCAAGCGCCAACTGCTGCTGCTCTGCCGCGAGTGGTACATGCACCCCAACGGGCAACTGCCCGCCTACGAATGGGCGTTCGGCGACGTCAATCCTCCGGTGCATGCCTGGGCGGCCTTCCGTATTTATAAGATCGAGCGGCGCATGACAGGCGTGGGCGACCGTGCATTTCTGGAGCGCATCTTCCACAAGCTGCTGCTGAACTTCACCTGGTGGGTAAACCGCAAGGATCCCAATGGCCTCAACGTCTTCCAGGGCGGCTTCCTGGGAATGGACAACATTGGAGTGTTCGACCGCAGTGCCATGCTGCCGGACGGCGGCTTCCTGGATCAGTCCGACGGCACCGCCTGGATGGGCTTCTACAGCCTGACCATGCTCAGCATCGCTCTGGAGCTAGCCCGCGAGAATCGCGTGTACGAGGACGTCGCCACCAAGTTCCTGGAGCACTTTCTCTATATCGCCGGAGCGATGAACAATCTGGCGGGGGAGGGAATCGCCCTGTGGGACGAGGAGGACGAGTTCTTCTACGACGTGCTCCGGATGCCGAACGGCAACGCGACGCGCCTGAAGGTACGCTCGCTTGTCGGCCTAATGCCGCTGCTGGCGGTGGATACGATGGAGCCGGACACGCTTCAGATGTTTCCCGGCTTTCGCGACCGCCTGGAGTGGTTCCTGAAGAACCGCCCCGATCTGTCCGGTCTCATCTCACGCTGGACGGAGCCCGGAGCGGGAGAGCGACGTCAGCTTGCGCTGGTGCGCGGCCATCGGATGAAATGCCTTCTGCGCCGCATGCTCGACCCCAACGAGTTCCTGAGTGATCACGGCATACGATCCCTCAGCAAATTCCACGACAAAAACCCGTACTCCATTCAGATCGACGGCACGTCCTACGGAGTAGACTACGAGCCCGCCGAGTCCCGCACAGGCATTTTCGGCGGCAACTCCAACTGGCGCGGCCCGCTCTGGTTCCCCATCAACTACCTCCTGATAGAGGCGCTCCAGCGTTTTTATCACTACTACGGCGACGACTTTCTCGTTGAATGCCCCACCGGCTCAGGCGTCATGATGAACCTGTGGCAGATTTCGCAGGAGCTCTCACGCCGCCTGACCCACCTCTTCCTGCGCGATGAGAACGGCAGACGACCCATCTACGGAGACAGCGACAAGTTCCAGAACGATCCTCAGTGGCGCGACTATATCTTCTTTCATGAGTATTTTCACGGGGATACGGGGGAGGGACTGGGAGCCAGCCATCAGACAGGCTGGACTGGCTTGGTCGCGAAGCTAATCCAGCAGAGCGGCGAGTAGATGAAGCCATGATCAGGGGACGGATGCAGAAAGCCTGGGAACGGGGGCGAAAGTCCCTGTCCCTGGCTCACGACTATTCAGGCCCTCAAGCTGCTGTGCCAGAGAGCTAGAAGCTCTTGTTCGCGCTCTGGCTTCAGGCCAGCGCGGAGAGGCGCGTCGGCGGGACGTGCGCTGGCCCAGGCCAAAGTGTCACGCACGATCTCGACCAGAGGACGGAACGTGAGGCCGTCCGACACGGCTTTGTCGTAGCTCACGTTGCTGAATCCCGCGTCGTCGCCCTCTTCCGCCATCCAGCAGGGCAGATCGACCCAGCCCTGAACCCCGTTCGCATCCAGAAACTCTTTCGACGTCCAGGCAAAGTGAGCATCACTGCCGCTGATTTCGCGGCAGGTTTCCAGTAGCTCGCGCATTGTCAGCCGGTAGTCCGGGCCGACCGCGTTGTAGATGCCGACTCTGTTCTGCTCGATCATTCGGATATTCCACTCGGCTAGATCCCGCACGTCGATAATCTGAATGGCATCCTCTGACGGCGGAGCAAGGACTTCACCGCCTCTGGCCACCCGGACAGGCCAGTATGTGAAGCGGTCGGAGGGATCGTGGGGCCCAACAATGAGGCCGGGACGAATATTGAGCGTGCGTCCGGGAAAGGCACGCTCCGTTGCCTGTTCGCACAGAACTTTGAGCGGCCCGTAGTTCTCGCCGGTTACCTCCTCCTGCGTCTCGTCCTCCATCGTGCCGAGTGGGCTGCTCTCGACGATATTCGGCTGACTGAACCCGGCATAGGCAGAGATGGAGGAGATGAACGTATAGTGCCCGGCCGAGTCCTTCAAAAGCTCCGCCGATTCCTTCACGACGCGGGGGAAGTAGCCGCAGGTGTCGATGACGGCATCCCAACTGCGGCCCTCAAGGGCGTCCAGCCCGCCATCTCGGTCACCTGTGATTCTCTCCGTTCCCGGAAACAGGTCGGAGCCGTGCTTCCCGCGGTTGAAAAGCGTGACCTCATGGCCTCTGCCAACAGCTGATTCGACGAGCGCGCGGCCCAGAAAGATGGTGCCGCCGATGATGAGAAGTTTCACAGGCTTACCTTCCTACGCTTCGAGAGCAAGACCATTCTCGCGCACAGTCGGGAAATGGCTGCCCTTAAGGATTTCGCCCGGCGCGACTTCGACGTTGTGCTCGACAAGATGAGTCTTCGACGGGTCTTTTTCGTAGCGCGTATAGCCCGGCATGTAGTGAACGGCGATGGCAGGGCGGCCGTGAGCGGAGCGGTTAGGCGGTGAACCGTGCCAGGTGAGGCAGTGGTGGAACATCACTTCGCCCTTCTTAACTTCGCAGGGCACAGGCTCGATTTTCGTCCCCTCGGGCAGGAGCGACATGTCCGGCGCGGGCGAGAAATCCTCCCGGTTCGTGCCGATGGTGCCGCCCTTGTGCGGCCCCCAGAGGTGACTGCCGGGAACCATCCACATACAGCCGTTCTCCACCGACGCATCCTCCAGAGCCACCCACGCGCTGACGAGGTCGGCGGGCTGTATGATGGGCCAGTACGGGTGATCCTGATGCCAGTCCGTGGGGCCTCCGACGAACGGCGGCTTGTACTGCACTTGATCGTGCCATACGCGGACGGTGTCGTCGCCCATGAGCTGCGCGATCATGGCAGTGATATCTGGATTGAAAAGATGACGTCGGAACAGGTCGTCGGCCTCCCAGATGTTCACGATCTGAACGACGACGTTCTGATCGTTGCCCATGTTGCGCACGGCCTCGGCCTTCCCTTTCGACTGGCCTTCGATGACATCGAACATCCGCTCGCGCAGCCTGTCCGCGTCCTCCGCGCTCAGGGCACTCTGCGCCTTGAGAAATCCCTGCTCCTTAAAACTCTCAATCTGTTCCGCTGTCAGCATTCGCTGTCTCCCCTGTCGATTACGGCCTTGCCGCTGCATTGAACGTTAGTTTCGTTCCGCCCGCTGCTTTTCCTCCCGCGTGCAGTGATCGATGTTGTTTCTGCTTTTGAAAATCACCACATCGTTCGCATACGATTTTTCCGCTCTGGCGCATTACGCGATAACAGGGATTATCACGTACTGGCGAACAAGCAAAAATAACA